>NZ_WIWK01000174.1:0-8075 GCF_009600165.1 Pseudomonas sp. FSL R10-0399 | reverse complement strand
GATCGTGGCCACCCCGTTGGCGCGGCGTCTGGCGGCCAAGCTGGGGGTTAACCTCAACGACTGCCGTGTGACGGGCAGCCGTGGCCGGGTCAGCAAGGTCGACGTGCTGGAAGCCCACGCAGCGCAAAATCCGGTGGCAGCGGCACCTGTACAAGCGGCTGCTCAGGCTCCAGAGGCCGAAGTGCTGCCCATGAACGGCATGCGCAAAGCCATTGCTGCGCGCCTGCAAGAATCCAAACGCACGGCGCCGCACTTTCGCTTGCAGGCCGATCTGGACCTTGAGGCGCTGCTGGCGCTGCGCAGTGAAATCAATGCCTCGGCCCCGGCGGTCAAACTGTCGGTCAACGACCTGTTGATCAAGGCAGTTGGCCTGGCGCTGGTTAAAGTGCCCGACGTTAACGTGCAGTTCGACGAAGCGCGCCAGGCCGTGCTGCGCTTCAAAGACGCCGATGTGTCGGTGGCGGTGGCGTTGCCCGGTGGTTTGATCACGCCGATCGTGCGTCAGGCCAATAGCAAAAGTTTGTCGAGCATCTCGCAAGAAATGCTCGACCTGGTGACCAAGGCCAAGGCAGGCACGCTCAAGCCCGAAGAGTTCCAGGGCGGCACGTTCAGCATCTCCAATTTGGGCATGCTCGGGGTCAGCCAGTTCGACGCCATCATCAACCCGCCTCAAGGCGCGATTCTGGCCATTGGCGCAGGCGAGCAGCGGGTAGTCGCGCACAACGGCCAACCCGCCGTGCGCACGCAAATGACCGTGACTTTGTCGTGTGATCACCGGGTGATTGACGGTGCGCTGGGGGCCCTGTTCCTCAAGGAACTCAAGCGTCTGGTGCAGACCCCCAGCCTGATGATGCTCTAGGAGCCACCATGACCGATAAATACGATGTACTCGTCATCGGCGGTGGCCCCGGCGGTTACGTGGCGGCTATTCGCGCCGCCCAACTGGGCCTGAGTACGGCCTTGGTCGAGCAGCAGCACTTGGGCGGCATCTGCCTGAACTGGGGCTGCATCCCCACCAAAGCCATGCTCAAAGGTGCCGAAGTCGGGCACACCTTGAAGCACCTGGACACCTTCGGTTTTAGCGCTGACAACATTCAGTTCGACATTGCCCAACTGGTGGCCCACAGCCGTGGGGTGTCGCGCAAGTTGACCGGGGGCATTGCCTACCTGCTGAAGAAAAACGCCGTCAAGGTCATCGACGGGCGTGGCCGCGTCAGCGCCAAGGGCGTGGTCACCGTTACGAGCGACACCGGCGAGGCGCAGTATCAGGCGCGGCACATCATCCTCGCCACTGGCGCACGGCCAAGGCCGTTGCCGGGGCTGGTGGCCGACGGGCAAAAAGTCTGGAGCTACTTCGATGCCCTCGTGCCCAAGACCGTGCCCGAGTCGCTGCTGGTGATCGGCTCGGGCGCCATCGGCGTCGAGTTCGCCAGCCTGTACAGCGACCTCGGCAGCCAGGTGACGCTGGTCGAAGTGGCCAAGCAGATCATGCCGGTCGAAGACCAAGACGTTGCCAGCCTGGTGCAGCGCGAGTTTGAACAACGCGGCATTCGTGTACTGACCCAAACCAAAGTCAGCGCGGTACAAGGTGAAGTCGGCGCGCTGCAATGCCGCCTCACCCTCAGCGATGGCAGCGAGCAGACCGTGCACGTGGCGCAAGTGTTGTTGGCGGCGGGCATTCAACCCAATACCGAAGACATGGGCCTGGAAGCGCTGGGCGTGGAGTTCGACAAAGGCTTTATCAAAACCGATGCGTGGTCGCGCACCAGCGTGGCCGGGCTGTATGCCATCGGCGACGTGGCAGGGGCGCCGTGCCTGGCGCACAAGGCCAGCCATGAAGGGGTGATCTGTGTCGAGAAACTGGCGGGCGTAGACGGCGTGCACCCGCTCAACAAAAGCCGCATTCCCGGCTGCACCTATGCCCGGCCCGAAGTCGCCAGCCTGGGGCTTACCGAAGCGGCAGCGCGCAGCAAAGGCCACAGCATCAGCGTCGGCCGTTTCGACTATCAGGTCAACGGCAAAGCGCTGGCCATGGGCGAAAGCACCGGCTTTGTGAAAACCATTTTTGACAGTGAAACCGGTGAATTGCTGGGCGCCCACATGGTGGGCCCGCACGTGACCGAACAGATCCAGGGCTTTGGTATCGCCCAGGCGCTGGAGGCCACTGACGCGGAGCTCAGCGAGGTCATCTTTGCCCACCCGACGCTCAGCGAAGCCATGCACGAAGCCGTGCTGGCGGCCAGAGACCGTGCGCTGCATCAATAGACACGCCAGCGGTCTGGGCTATGGTTCAGACCGCTGATCTTGCTAACGGTTGAAAGGAGTCCAACGAATGAAACTCAGTGGAAAAGTTGCATTGATCACCGGCGCGGCACAAGGCATTGGCCGTGGCATCGCCTTGCGTCTGGCCAAAGAAGGCGCCGACATCGCGCTGGTCGACCTCAACCCGGAAAAACTGCGCCACGTGGCCGAAGAGGTCCAGGTGCTGGGCCGCAAAGCCAGCACCTTCGTGGCGGACGTGGGCGACCGCGAGCAAGTCTTCCAGGCCGTTGAACATGCCCACAGTACGCTGGGCGGGCTGGACATCATGGTCAACAACGCGGGCATCTCGCAGGTCAAGCCGCTGCTGGACGTGACCGCCGAAGAAATCGAACGCATCTACCGCATCAACGTGCAGGGCACTTTGTGGGGCATTCAGGCGGCGGCCGAAAAATTCCAGGCGCTTAAACGCACCGGCAAAATCATCAACGCGTGCTCCATCGCGGGCCATGAAGGCTATGCCTTGCTGGGCGTTTACTCCTCCACCAAATTCGCCGTCCGTGCCCTGACCCAGGCGGCAGCCAAAGAGCTGGCGGTACACGGCATCACCGTCAACGCCTACTGCCCGGGCGTGGTGGGGACCGACATGTGGGTCGACATCGACAAACGCATGTCCGAAATCACCGGCGCGCCGATTGGCGCCACCTACGATAAATTCGTTAACGGCATCGCCCTGGGCCGTGCCGAAACCCCGGAAGACGTCGCAGCGTTCGTCGCCTACCTGGCCAGCCCGGACGCCGACTACATGACCGGCCAAGCCCCGCTGATCGACGGCGGCTTAGTCTTCCGCTAATCCCACAACACCTGTGGGAGCGAGCTTGCCTCGCGATCTTTTGATCTTCAAAACGCGCCTGCTTGCACTCAGGCGCGTGCTGCTTTAGTGCGTCGTTACACCATCCAGCGACTTGTCCACATACGCCTTGGCCAGCTCCACCAGGTGCATGCAGGACAACACCAAACTGCGCGAATGCCCGCTCAAGCCATTCCCCGCCTCACTCGCCGAAGCGCCCGCGCAGCGCAACAAGTCTGACGCCTGGGCCAAAGCCGCTTCTAAATTGACGCTGTCCGGGATGGCATACGTGGCCTGATCCACGTGCCGTGGAGGCTTATGGTCGTGCAGGTAGTAATCGAGGGCGCGTTCGGTGGCCGCACGGTCTAACGACAATGCCTCGCACTGAGCAGCAGTTTGCGGGGTTAAAGCTGGGGGATCAGGAACAATTTTTTTCATGGGTACAACTCCGAGAGATCAAGGGAGCTGCCTTTATCGCGACTAAACGAATGGGTGGCAGCCATGCGCAGGTTAGTCGACCGGTCACTCGGAAACCCGGCGCGCCACGAAGGGCGCCCTGCGCACGGCCACCATAAAACGCAGGCCGAAAAAAAGCGCCTCGCGGAGGTGGCGCCTTGCGCCGAGTAACATGCCGGGCGACTAAACCCAACCGCTGATTGACAGCGATGGGCCGAGACTATTCCCCGAATGGCACAGGCACAAGCGAACGGAAGTTTCTAGGATGTTTCCCCGGATTGAAAGAGAAGCGTCGTACGAAATGGCTGATTAGCAACCTCTGTAGTCGCTGCCGCAGGCTGCGATAAGGGCCGCAGGCCCTTCAAAAGCGGTGTCGCTGCGCAACCCATCGCAGCCTTCGTGCCTCGGCAGCGACTACATGCAGTTCGGCTGTTAAACCGTCAGCGGTTGGGCCGCTTTCACAAACATCTGCGCGGTGGTGATGCAGCATTTTTCGGCTTTTTTGGAGCTGAAGGCTTTGTGGTCCAGGGCCCATTCCAGCCAAAAACCGTCTATCAAGGCGGTGATGGTCAGGGCCGCGCTTTTAGCGTCGATATGGGTGCCGTTTTCACGGGCGATGTCGTTGAACACCGCTTCGAGTTCTTTGCGGTAGTCGGCGTAGAGCTTTTTGTTCAGCGCCCGCAACTGCTCGGACGACACCGCAGCCCCCCAGAAACCCAGCCAGGTGGTGAGGATAAATTCGTTGAAGATCTGCCCCCGGAACGAGGAGCGAATAATCGCCAGCAAGCGGTCTTCGGATGAGCCGTTCTGGTTGGCCAAATATTTGCGGGTTTCTTCGCGTAGCTGGTCGGTCAGTGCCTGGTAGGTCGACAGCATCAGCTCTTCCTTGCTGGAAAAGTGATGGCCGATCAAACCAATGGAAATACCCGCCTGTGCGCAGATTCGCTCCAGCGTGCAGCCGCTGTGGCCGTACTGCGTGATGCATTGCATGGTGGCTTCGATGATCGCCTTGCGCCGCAACTCCGGGTCTATGCGGGTTCGGCGCTTTTTGAGCTCAGGCACTGCGGCGTCACCACTCATTCATCCATTCTCCGACACTAAAATCGACGCTTAAAAACAGGGCGCCAATTTAGCAACTTTTTGTCGGGCGAGTGGCAGGAATTAGTCGCGGTGGCGGTTCACGGCCCGTGGCAGGCAGTGAACCGCGTGCACGCGGTGATCAGTGGGCGGGTAAACCGGCTTCGAGGTCCTTGTCCAGATGGTCGATTTGCGACAGTTCCTGCTGGATGTTCTGCGAGCGGCACAGCCACCAGTACACCACGCCCGAAACGAGCAACCCGACGATCATGCTCACGTCCGCACCGTCGAGCAGGGTGGTGACGTAGCCGGTGTACAGGCCGGTGCTGGAGAACGGCAACATGGCCACAAAACCCGCGACGTAAGCGCCGATGCCTCGCCAGTTCCAGCGCCCGTAAATGCCGTTGGGCTTGAAGATCTCGGTGATCGAGAACTTGCCGTGGCGCACCTTGTAGAAGTCGACCAAATTGATGGCCGTCCAAGGCGTGAACAGGTACAGCAGGATCGCCAGGAAGTCACCGAAGTCCTTCACGAAGTTATCCGACGCGGTCATGGCGATGGCGATGGCGGTGCCGCCCACGATCAGCATCGACACGATGCGTTTGAGCAACGTTGAGGTCTGGCTTTTAACCGTGTCGGCGATGCTCAGCAGGGTGATCGAGGCGCCGTAAAAGTTCTGCGCCGCGCTGGTGACCAAACTGAGCACGGCCAGAATCAACAAGATCTCGCCAAAGCCGCTGAACAGCGTGTTCCCCAGCATGACCAAGCCCTTGGCCAGGTTCTGCCCAGGGCTCAAAGCGGCAGCCAGGGCGCCGATCAGCATCATCCACACGCCGCCAATCATGGCGCCCATGTAGGTCCACCAGAACGACGATTTGACGCTGATATTGGCCGGCAAATACCGCGAGTAGTCCGACACGTAAATCGCCCAGCTCAACTGGTACGCGGC
The DNA here is from genome assembly GCF_009600165.1 of Pseudomonas sp. FSL R10-0399. Classification (NCBI taxonomy): domain Bacteria; kingdom Pseudomonadati; phylum Pseudomonadota; class Gammaproteobacteria; order Pseudomonadales; family Pseudomonadaceae; genus Pseudomonas; species Pseudomonas sp. FSL R10-0399. The sequence continues at coordinate 2,484 of NZ_WIWK01000174.1, read as the reverse complement.
GGCCACAAAGAACTGCGCAAGGAACGGCGTGGCCTTGAAACCTGACATGCTCAATTGCTCGGCAGGCAGTTTGACGAAGAAAAACAGCCCGATGGTGAACACCACCATCACCGCGATCAGCACAAACGCGAGAAACCGCTGCACCTTGTGGAAGGTGTTGTACCCGGCAATCGCCATGACAATCGCCAGCAGCGAGAAGGCAATGGCCGAGCCGTGTTCCGGCGCGTCGAACAGCTCGTGCAGGGTTTGCCCGACCAGCAACTGGTTGAACGCGTTGTAGCCCACGTACGTGGCGATGGCCACGACATACACCAGCAGCGCGCCCAGATAGCCGAACTGCGGTCGGGACTGGATCAGTTGTGGCAGGCCCATTTGCGGGCCTTGGGTGGAATGTCCGGCCATGAACAATGTGCCGAATGCGCACCCGAAAAAGATGGCGATGGCCGACCAGAACAGGTTGGCGCCCATGCCCACACCGATGATGCCCACCGCGAGGGTGGTCAGGTGGGCTTCGCCGCAAAACCAGATCGGCCACAAGTGCCAGGCTTTGCCGTGCCGCTCGGCCAGCGGCACATAGTCGATGGAGCGTGTTTCAAGATTGAGCCGTCCTTTGGACGCAGCTTGGGTTGAGTCAGACATCGCGGTGGCACCTTTTTTATTTATTGTGGTTACACGACAAAGCAGGATTTCGGTGTGTCAGGTCATCAGTCGCGAGCGTGGTCGATGGCGTGTGCCAGCAGGGTCTTGAGTTGCTCAAGGGAGCTGTCGCGGGGGTTGGTCAAACGTGCGGGGTCGCCGAGCGACTTGGTGGCCAGCGCGTCGATGTCAGCGTGTTCCACACCCAGTTCCGCCAGGGATTTGGGGATGTTCAGGCTGTCGAGCTTGGCGCAGATGGCGGTGTAGAAGGTTTCAAATTCGGCATCGGGCAGGTCCAGCACCTGTGCCACGGGCTTGAGTCGCGGGCTGATCTCGGCCTGGTTGAAGCGCAGCACCACCGGCAAAATAATCGCGTTGGTCAGCCCGTGATGGGTGTTGTAGGTCGCGCCCACCATGTGGCTCAGCGCGTGCACCAGGCCCAGGCCCTTGAGAAAGGCCACGCCCGCCAGACACGAACCGATGAGCATTTTGCCTCGGGCTTCGAGGTCCTGGCCTTGCTGCACGGCGGTGTCGATGGAGTGCCAGAGCAAGTCCAGCGCCTGCAACGCCGCGCCGTCGCTCAGCGGGTTAAAGGTGGGCACAAAGTAGGCTTCCAGCGCATGGATGATGGCGTCGAAGCCGGTCCAGGCGGTGAGGTTGGCGGGCAGGCTGCGGGTCAGTTCCGGGTCAAGAATGACCGCCGAAGGCCGCGCCAGCGGGTGCCAGACACAACCTTTAATGCCGCGCCGGGTGTCGGTGACCATGGCCGTGCTTTCGGTTTCTGCGCCGGTGCCTGCGGTGGTCGGCAGGGTGATGACCGGCGGGAAGTCTTGCGCACGAAACCCTGTGGGCACCGGCTGATCGAAGTCAAAGGCCCACAGCTCGCAACGCTTTTGGCGGGCAATCAACGCGATGGCTTTGGCGCCGTCCAGGCCGCTGCCGCCGCCCAGGGCGATGATGCCGTCGGCGTCCCAGGCTTGATAAGCCTGTGCACCGGCAACAATGGTGCTGTCGGTCGGGTTGGGCTCAATGCCGCCGTACAGGCCGCAGGCCAGGCCCGCAGCGTTCAGGGCGTGCTGCAACTCGGCCACGAACGGCAGGTTCAACGAGCCTTGGTCGGTGATGATAAAGGGCCGCGAGATACCGAATTGATTGCACAGGGCGGCCAGTTCATGACGGGCGCCGGGGCCGTATTCCATCGGCAATGGCACGGTCCACTTTTGTGGGAGTAACGCTGAAAGAGTGTTTTGCACAAGACTCACCTTAACGGCAACGCAGGATGGTGGATTTCAACTCGGTGTATTTGCTGAGCGCGTGAACCGAGTTGTCCCGGCCATTTCCCGACTCTTTAAAGCCGCCGAACGGGAAGTTCATGTCCACCAGTTCGTCATAGCAATTGACCCACACGGTGCCTGCTTTCAAACGGCGCGTAGCCGTGTGGACCGTGTTGATATCAGACGACCAGATCGCCGCCGCGAGGCCGTATTCGGTCTGGTTGGCGATGGCGATGGCTTCGTCCAGTGTGTCGAACACAATCACCACCAGCACCGGGCCGAAGATTTCTTCGTTGGCGATGCGTGCCGAGGCGTCCTTGGCCAGGAAGATCGTCGGCTCCAGGTACGCGCCGGTCCCGGCCAGTTGCAGGGTACGGCCGCCTCGCAGCAAGGTGGCTTCTTGCCGGCCGATGTCCAGGTACTGGTTGATCTGCTGGAGCTGCCCGCCGTCAATGATGGCGCCGGTGACGGTGGCAGGGTCCAGCGGGTGGCCGGGCTGATACGCCTGCGTGGCGTGCAGCAATTCGCTGAGCAGGGCGTCGGCAACGGAGCGCTGCACCAGCAGGCGAGAACC
>NZ_WIWK01000173.1:0-8109 GCF_009600165.1 Pseudomonas sp. FSL R10-0399 | reverse complement strand
CTGCTGGCCTGGCTGGCGCCCACCGCGCGGTAGCTGCCGTTTTCCAGAAAGTGCAGCAACTTGGCTTGCAGGCTCAGCGGCAACTCGCCGATTTCGTCGAGAAATAGCGTGCCGCCGTTGGCCTGGCTGACCAGCCCGGCGCGCTTTTGATGGGCGCCGGTGTAGGCGCCTTTCTCCGAGCCAAACAGCTCGGCCTCGATCAACTGCTCGGGCAAGGCGGCGCAGTTCACTTCGATAAACGCGCTGGCAGCCCGTGAACTGTGCGCATGCAGCGCTTGGGCGACCAAGGTCTTGCCCGTTCCGGACTCACCCAACAGCAGAATCCGCGTGGCCGAGCTGCGGGCAATCCGTTGCACCGCCGCGTGCAGCGTGCTCATGGCCGGGCTTTGCCCTTGCAGGCCGGGCACCGGTGACTCAGGTGTGTCCAGGGCCAAGGTGCTGCTGATGGTGGCGAGCAAGTCATCCAGTTCAAAGGGTTTGGTCAGGTAATCGGTGGCGCCGCTTTTGACCGCCTGCACCGCCGCCCGGGTGTCGCCGTGGGCAGAGATCATGATCACCGGCAGGTGCGGGCTGCGCTGGCGCAAGCCATCCAGCGTGGCCATGCCATCGATGCCCGGCAGGCCCAGGTCCAGCAAGACAATGTCGATGTCATCCAGCACCTGTTGCAGCGCCGCCTCGCCGCTGTTGGCCGTGCTGATACGCATGCCCTCCCCGCGCAATGCATAGCTGAGCGAGCGCACCAGCGCTTCTTCATCGTCGACGATTAACACGTGAACATCAGGCATCTGTGTCTCACTTTTACGTATTCAAAATGATCGGTAGCCGCTGACGGGGCACGCAAGCGGCTACAAAAACCGGGTGAACGCAGGGAAATCGAGCGCCACCTGTGTGCCCTCACCCACGCGGCTGACGATGTGCATGCGCGCATCGTTGGCCTCCAGCAGTTGCTGGCTGATGCTCAACCCCAAGCCGGTGCCCTGGGGTTTAAGGGTGAAAAATGGCTGGCGAATCTGTTCCAGGTGTTCAGGCGAAATACCGCAGCCCTGATCGATGATCAACACCCGCACGCGGCCTTGGCCCGTCTCGGCGCACAGCCGTACCACGCCGCCCTCCGGGCTGGCCTGCACAGCGTTCAAACACAGGTTGAGCAGCACTTGGCGGGCTTGATCCGGGTCGACGAACAGTTGCAAATCCCCTGCCGACTCGCACAGCAGCTCGATATTGCGCGCTTGCAAGTGGGGGGCGACCATCGCCGCCGTGTGCTCGAACAGGTGCGCCACCGAGACCACCCGCGGTTTGGCCGGGTGCGGGCGGCCGTATTCGAGCAAGTCATTGGTGACCCGTGACAAGCGGTCGATTTCCTTGACCAGATCACTCAGCAGGTGCCGCCGCTCAGGTTCTTGCTCGCGGCGCAGCAAGGCTTGCACCGTGGTTTTCATGGTCGCCAGCGGGTTGCGCACTTCATGGGCCACGCCCGTGGCGAAGGTGCCCAGCACGGCGAGGTTTTCGCTGCGTACGGTCTGGTCCATGACCTGCGCCAGACGCTCGGCCATCACGTTAAAGGCGCGGGCCACATGGCTGATTTCATCGTCCTTGGGTTGTAGCGCGAGGCGATAGCTCAAGTCGCCCATGGACAGTTGATGGGCGCCTTGCAGCAAGGTGCTGACCCGCGCACGCAACTGCCGCGAGAGGGTAAAGAAGACAATGAGGATGAACCCGATAAACCCCGCCGCCACCCAGTACAGCCACCAGCGCGCATCGTTCAGAGGCTTGAGGATGGCCCCCGGCTCGACACTGAACACCAGTTGCCAGCCGGGCAAAATCATCGGCCCTTCGTGCCATTGCCCCGGCGCCTTGACGGGCCGCCCGGTGGGGTCGATAAACGCGCCACCAGGCACGCGTAACAACGGCGCAACCACGCCGCCCATGCCTGCGCTGACCAGCAACTCGCTCAAGGAAGCCAGGCGTAAATGCAGGGCTATGCGCACCTTCTGATTGGTACGCCCGATGCGGATGCTCTTGCGGATCAGAAAGCTGCCCGAGCCGCCCGCCTTGGGCAGCAGCGGCCCTATCACTTCGACATCGCCGACCCATTGCACCGGCAAACCGGCGATGGACCAGTGTTCATTGCCCCAGTACGGCTCCCCCGATGCAGACTGGCCCGGCAGTACTTTGATCAAGCGGTCCTGCTCATCAAAAAACAGCACGCCGTACATAAAGGGCAAGTCCCCTTCCAGCTTGAGCAGCGAGTCGACGTCGCTGATCAGCCGCGATTGATCAACTATAAATTCAGGCATGTTGGGGTGATTGGACAGCGCCGAGAGCTGGTAGAAGCGATCATCCAGAAAGGAGGACAGGCGGTTGGCCGTCGACAATGCCTGGGCATCCAGCCGCTCGCCGGTAAGACGGTTGAGCAAGTCCTTGGCCAGTTGCTCATAAAAAATCGCCAGGGTAATCAGCGCCACGCTCATAACCACAACGGACAGCAACGTATAGCGCGCCACCAGGCTACGGTGCGGCCGGGCAAGCCACTGCAACAACACATGGAGGGAAGAGTCGGGGTTCATGGCGTTCTTGATTGTTTTTGTAATGGCCCCAGCATAGGGATCGACCCTTGGGCCTGTCCATGGCTGCGTGTTGCAGATTTCGTGGCTCATCGCCTAATATACGTTTCGCTTACATTACATATACATTTCATCTTGGGTCATTTGATGGGCATCGTAAAAATCTCGGACGCCATGCACGAAAATCTGCGCATCGCCAGCAACGCGCTCAGTCGCTCGATCAATGCTCAGGCAGAGCACTGGATGCGCATTGGCATGCTGACAGAGCTGTACCCGGATCTGGATCACAACCAGATCAGTCGTTTACTGATTCGCGCCGAGCTTGAGGGCGGTCTCGATTTAAAACAGCTGTGCCAATTGGCTGATTCGGCACAGGCTGCAGCAGGAGCCCGCCCATGAGAGCGCACGTGGTTATCAACACACCGGCCCAAATCGCCCAGTCCAAAGTCGCCGGTATGCTCGCGGCTGAAGTACTGGCGATGATCACCCCGCACGTCAAAGCAGGGGTGACCACCGACCAGCTCGACAAGATTTGCCACGACTACATCGTCAATGTGCAAAAGGCCATTCCCGGCAACGTCGGCTACCACGGCTTCCCGAAAACCGTGTGCACCTCGGTCAATGAAGTGGTGTGCCATGGCATCCCGTCGGGCCGGGTGCTGCACGATGGCGACATCGTCAACATCGACATCGCCGTGGTGAAGGATGGCTGGTACGGCGACACCAGCCGCATGTACTACGTGGGCGAACCGTGCCCGCAAGCGCGGCATCTGGTCAAAACAACCTATGAGGCCATGTGCGCCGGTATTCGCCAGGTTCGCCCCGGTGCAACCCTGGGCGACATTGGCCACGCGATCCAGACCGTTGCCGAAAAAGAAGGCTTCAGCGTGGTGCGCGAGTACTGCGGCCACGGCATCGGCAAGGTTTATCACGACGAACCGCAGATCCTCCATTACGGTTATCCCGGCCAGGGCATGAAGCTTAAAACCGGCATGATTTTCACCGTCGAGCCGATGCTCAACGCGGGCAAGCGCCACGTCAAAACCCTGGCTGACCAGTGGACCGTGGTCACCAAGGATTTGTCGCTGTCGGCCCAGTGGGAACACATGGTGGCGGTGACCGACAACGGCTTTGAAGTGCTGAGCCCTTGGCCGGATGCGGTTGAGGAGTTCGCGCCGATTACCTGAGTTGCAAGCACAATGGCGCCTTCTGCAAGCCACTTGGCGCCTTGCTGCTAGTGTGTAAAGGCGGCCAGCCGAGCATTATTTGTTCAGGCGCTGAGGCAGGTGTTTCAGCGGTTTCTGACGAAGAGGTGTTCGAATGTCCAAGATCTGGTTTATCACTGGCAGTTCCCGTGGCCTCGGTCGCTCCATCACTCTGGCTGCCCTGCGCGCCGGAGACCGTGTTGTCGCCACCGCCCGCAAGCCTCAGCAACTGGATGACCTGGTGGCCGAGTTTGGTGATGCGATTTACCCACTGGCGCTGGACGTGACCAACAACGAGCAGGTGGAACAGGCGGTTGACGCCGCCGTGAAGCATTTTGGCCGCCTCGATGTGGTGGTCAACAACGCCGGTTATGGCGATCTGGCTGCGGTCGAAGACGTCACCCTGGAAGACTTCCGCGCGCAAATCGACACCAACTTCTACGGCGTGGTGTATGTGAGCAAGGCGGTTGTGCCGGTCCTGCGTCGCCAGGGCAGCGGGCACATCTTCCAGGTCTCGTCGCTGGGTGGGCGTATTGGCATGGCTGGCCTGGGCGCGTACCAGAGCGCGAAGTGGGCCGTCGGCGGGTTCTCCACCGTGCTGGCACAGGAAGTCACCCCGCTTGGCATCAAAGTCACCGTGCTTGAGCCGGGCGGCATGCAGACCGATTGGGCCGGCCCGTCCATGACCATCCCGCCTATCAGCGAACCCTACAAACAATCGGTCGGCGCACTGGCCGAGTTGCTCAACTCCCCGGGCATTTTGCCGACCCGCCCGGACCGTGTGGCTGAAATTGTGCTGGAGCTGGCCCTCAAGGACGACGCGCCACTGCGTCTGCTGATCGGTAGCGACGCGGTGCAATACGCTGCCAAGGCCGCGCAAGACCTGGCCGAATCGGATAAAAAGTGGCACGACCTGAGCGTGTCGGCCTCTAACTGAGCCCCCCTGACTGACCTGACATAAAGGAGCCCCCATGTCTGACGCAAGCCGCCCTATTGCCTCTCGTTTCAATGTGCCGGATGCCTTTTGGCATGGCCTGAAGCTGATCGGGCTGGAGCCTTCAGTGGTCCTGCGTCAGGCACGGCTCCCCGTCACGCTGTGCATACGTGAGCTGCGTGACCGGCGTCAGGTGAGCACCGAAGAATTCTTTCGTTTGTGGGCCGCCGTGCAGGCCCTCAACCCAGACCCGGCCGCCGCTGTGTTGCTGGTGACCCGGCTTGATTTTGCGACCTTGCCGCCGTCCAGCTTTGCAGCCTTTATTGCCCGTGATTATCGCGATGGCTTGCACCGTATGGCCCGTTTCAAACAACTGTGCACGCCGGAACGGCTGCTGGTTAATGAAGACGGCCAGACCTGCACCGTCACCATTGACTGGCTGCACACCCCGAGCTGCCGCCCAACCTGCTGGTGGACGCAGCCTTTGCCACCTTCGTAGAACTGGGTCGTCAGGGCACCCGCGTGCACATTACCCCGCGCAAGGTCGAACTGGCTCGTAAAGACGATGGCAGCCCTGCGCTCAGCGAGTTCTACGGATGCCCCGTGCAGTATGGCGCCGAGCGCAATGCCTTGGTGCTGGACGTGGCGGATCTGGATCGGCCGTTTCCGGGCCATAACCCGGAGCTGCTGGACATGCTCAACCCGGCGCTGATAGCTGCATTGGCCGAGGCCACGGCGTCGGCCAGCATCAGCCTGCAAGTCAAGGCAGCACTCAAGCGCATCCTCGCCAGCGGTCGCCCGGAACTGGCCGACGTGGCGCGGGAACTGGGCATGAGCGAGCGCACCTTGCAGCGGCGAATTACCGAAGACGGCACGAACTTTCGGCAACTGATGCTGGAGACCCGCCAAGAGGTGGTGCGCCATCTGCTCAGCGAACCTTCAATCGAGATTGAAGAAATTGCCTGCCTGCTAGGCTACGAGGACACCAACTCGTTTTATCGGGCGTTTCGGTCATGGGAAGGCACGACGCCAGCGCGTTGGCGCGCCTCGCAAGCCCAGCAACCCATGTCGTCCTCCACTCATTAACGCTAACGGACTACTGAGATGAAAATTGTGATGTTTGGCGCCACCGGGATGGTGGGCCAAGGGGTGTTGCGTGAGGCTCTGGCCGCACAGGATGTGACCCATGTCCTGAGCATTGGCCGCTCTGAAAGCGAAACAAGCCACCCCAAACTGCGCACCCTGGTGCATGCCGACCTGCTCGACTACTCGGCCATTGAAGACCTGCTGACGGGCTTTGACGCCTGCTTTTTCTGCCTCGGCGCCTCGGCGGTGGGCATGGACGAAGCCGGGTATTCGCGCATCAACCACGACATCCCGCTGGCGGCCGGCCAAGTGCTGTCGCGCCTCAACCCGCAACTGACCTTTACCTATGTGTCAGGCGCCGGCACCGGCAGCCAGTCGGCCATGTGGGCGCGGGTTAAACGGCGCACCGAAACCGACCTGCTGGCGTTACCGTTCAAGGCGGCTTACATGTTTCGCCCTGGGGTGATCCAGCCGTTGCACGGCGCGCGTTCGAAGACGCCGATGTACAACGCGTTCTATGTGCTGACCTCGCCCTTGCTGTCGATTGCCCGCAAGTTACTGCCCAAGTACGTGTTGTCGACCGAAGAAATCGGCTTGGCAATGCTCGAAGTAGCGCGCCATGGTGCGCCGAAAAGCATTCTGGAAACGGTGGACATACGGCGGTTGGTGAAGGGCTGAGTCAATCAAATACGTGTAGGAGCGAGCTTGCCTCGCGATCTTTTGATCTTTTAAAAGATCGCGAGGCAAGCTCGCTCCTACAGTTGGTTGGGGCGCGGGGTTAGACCTTCCACTCGTTGATATCGAAATCACGACGGATCAGGCGTTGTTCGAGCAGGAACTGTTTGGAACCACTCAACAATTCAAGGCCCACCGGGGATAGTGGCTCCAACTGAAACTCATTCCCGGTGTAGGTGGCTTCAATCGCCGCCTGGGAGTATTTGGACGCCTGGGCATGGAAGCTGAAGTAAGCCGGCCAGTCGGCCGTGATCTGCGCCACCGACTCGCGGCGCGCAGCCAACCAGGCCTCACTGAAGTGGGGCACTTGTTTCAATAACTTCTCACTGGCGACGGTCACGGTGCAGCCGCGTAAGTGCGGGTGGTCAGTGGCCTGGTCGATCAGCGGGTAACCGTTGCTCAACAGCGTAGGGCCCAATTCGCTTTGCGCTGCGTAAGCGGCAATGTCGCCCCGCGCCAATGCGGCTTCCGAATCGCGGGCAGGCAAGGCCACGATTTTGGTGTCTTTGAGAATGCCTGCCTCGTGCAAGGTGCCGATCAGGTAGCGGTGCATGTACGACCCCAGCGGCGTGGCAACCACCTTGCCTTTGAGTTCGGCCACAGAGCTCACGCCGTTCTTGGGAGTGACGAGCCAGGCGTTCATGCCCACGGCATCGATGCTGAGCAAACGGCTGGCCTGGCTCATGGCGTAACACACCATGGCCGGGGTATCGCCGTAGGTGCCGACATCCAGCGCACCCGACAGCAAGGCTTCATTCAGTTCCGGGCCGTTCACAAACACGTAAGTGCTGATGTTGTCGAAGCCCAGTGGCTCCAGATGTTTTTGCGTTAACCCTTGGTGCAAGGCCCAACCGGAGGGCCCGGTAGGCACTGTGGTCGAACCCACATAGCCCACACGCAAAGTACGCTTTGGGTCGCTGGCGGCGAGCAAACGCCCGGGCAATCCTAACAAGGCCGCAGCACCGAGCCCGGCCCCCAAAAACTGCCGTCGATTGAATCCCTTCATGGTTAATACTTTCCTAGCAAATGGTAACTCTGGTCATCGCTGGCGGTAGACGCCCGCCCCTTGCCCCACCCCACCGCGCTGCGGTAGCTGCCCAGCCACTGCCGGGTCTGGTCAGCGATCTCGACAGGCGTAGCCAGGCGGTCTGCGTACGGCGCCACAAACAAGGCATCTTCGGGGCAGTAGACTTCGCACATAAAGCAGGTTTGGCAATCGTTCTGCCGGGCAATCAAGGGCGCTTGCCCCGGTACTGGCGCGAACACGTTAGTGGGGCAAGCCAGCACGCAAATGTTGCAGCCGGTGCAACGCTGCGGATCAATCAGTTCAATCATGCCGCCTGCCCTCTCAGCAACTGCTCCATCACCGGCCCGAGGCGTTCATGCCCGGTCCAGACGTCATCCAGCCCGCCACTGATAACCCGGTGGTGTTGCGTCACGTCGGTGCCTGCATAGTCGCTGCGCCGGTGCATGCCACGGGATTCGGTGCGTTCCAGCGCACTTCGGTACATCCAGCGGGACACCGCCAGCATCGCCGTGGCTTCGCGCAGGCGCAGGGTTTGTTCGTGGTCCGCCGCCGGGGCCG
>NZ_WIWK01000172.1:0-8249 GCF_009600165.1 Pseudomonas sp. FSL R10-0399 | reverse complement strand
GGTGCTTCGGCGGCTACTGCGGGTGCGGGCGCAGCGTCTTCACGCAGGTTGCCCGCGCCTTCGACTTCAATGCGGATCAGTTCACTGCCCACCGCCATGACCTCGCCAGGCTGTCCGCCCAGCGCCAGTACACGGCCGGCCACAGGGCTCGGAATGTCCACGGTGGCTTTGTCGGTCATGACGTCGGCCACCACCTGATCTTCGCTGACCAGGTCACCGACTTTGACAAACCATTCCACCAGCTCAACTTGTGCAATGCCTTCGCCAATGTCCGGCATCTTGATAACGTGCGTACCCATTTAAACCTCCATGACCCGTTGCAAAGCCGCACCCACTCGCGCCGGGCCGGGGAAGTAGGCCCACTCCTGTGCATGCGGGTAGGGCGTGTCCCAGCCGGTTACGCGTTCAATCGGTGCTTCCAGATAGTGGAAACAGTGCTCTTGAACCAGCGCAATCAGCTCGGCGCCAAAGCCGCAGGTGCGGGTGGCTTCGTGCACGACAACGCAGCGACGGGTTTTCTTCACGGAGGTAACAATTGCATCCAGGTCCAGCGGCCACAGGCTGCGCAGGTCGATGACTTCAGCGTCGATGCCGGTTTCTTCGGCAGCGGCCTGGGCCACGTAGACGGTGGTCCCGTAGGTGAGGATGGTGACTTCAGTGCCAGGGCGCACGATGGCGGCGCAGTCCAGCGGCACGGTGTAATAGCCATCCGGCACGGCGCTGGCGGAGTGTTTGGACCACGGCGTGACCGGGCGCTCGTGGTGGCCATCGAACGGGCCGTTGTACAGGCGTTTTGGCTCAAGGAAGATTACCGGGTCATCGTTTTCGATCGCGGCAATCAGCAAGCCCTTGGCGTCATACGGGTTGGACGGCATGACGGTGCGCAGGCCGCAAACCTGGGTGAACATCGCTTCGGGGCTTTGGCTGTGGGTCTGGCCGCCATAAATGCCGCCGCCGCAAGGCATGCGCAGGGTCATGGGGGCGATGAACTCGCCCGCCGAGCGATAGCGCAAGCGTGCCGCTTCAGAGACGATCTGGTCGGACGCCGGGTAGAAGTAGTCGGCAAACTGGATTTCAGCCACCGGGCGCAAGCCGTAGGCGCCCATGCCCACGGCGGCACCGACGATGCCGCTTTCCGAGATCGGCGCGTCAAACACCCGCGAGCTGCCGTACTTGGCCTGCAAGCCTTCGGTGCAGCGGAATACGCCGCCGAAGTAGCCGACGTCCTGGCCGAACACCACCACGTTGTCATCGCGCTCAAGCATGACATCCATGGCCGAGCGCAGGGCCTGGATCATCGTCATGGTGCTGATACTCACGGCGTTCTCCATCTGAATTTTATTGTTGTCGTTCATCTGGTTATAACCCCAACTCTTGACGTTGCCGACGCAGGTGGTCGGGGATGTCCTTGTACACGTCTTCAAAAATCGTCGCGGCGCTCGGCATTTGCCCGCCCGCCAGGGTGCCGAAACGCTCGGCTTCCTTTTGCGCGCCAATGATTTCGGCTTCGAGCTCGGCGCTGACCGCCGCGTGTTCTTCTTCCGACCAGTTGCCGGTGGCAATCAGGTGCTGCTTGAGACGGGCAATCGGGTCGCCCAGTGGGAAGTGGCTCCAGTCGTCAGCCGGGCGGTATTTGGACGGATCATCCGAGGTGGAGTGCGGGCCTGCGCGGTAAGTGACCCATTCGATCAGTGTGGGGCCCAGGTTGCGCCGCGCGCGTTCTGCAGCCCAGACCGAGGCGGCGTAAACGGCCACAAAGTCGTTGCCGTCAACCCGCAGCGAGGCAATCCCGCAGCCTACGCCACGACCGGCGAAGGTGGTGGATTCGCCGCCGGCAATGGCCTGAAAGGTCGAAATCGCCCACTGGTTATTCACCACGTTAAGAATGACCGGCGCGCGGTACACGTGGGCAAAGGTCAGGGCGGTGTGAAAGTCAGATTCGGCGGTGGCACCATCGCCAATCCAGGCCGAGGCGATTTTAGTGTCGCCCTTGATGGCCGAGGCCATGCCCCAGCCGACTGCTTGTACGAATTGAGTGGCCAGGTTGCCAGAAATACTGAAAAAGCCGTAGTCGCGCACCGAGTACATGATGGGCAACTGCCGACCCTTGAGGGGGTCGCGCTCGTTGGACAGTAATTGGCAGATCAGGTCGACCAGCGGCACGTCGCGGGCCATCAAAATGCTTTGCTGACGGTAGGTCGGGAAGCACATGTCATCCAGGTTCAGCGCCAGGGCCTGAGCGCTGCCAATGGCTTCTTCGCCCAGACTTTGCATGTAGAACGACATTTTTTTCTGACGCTGGGCTACCACCATGCGGGTGTCGAAAATTCGCGTTTTGAGCATGGCGCGCATACCGGCGCGCAGTACCTCGGTCGGGACGCCTTCGGCCCACGGGCCAAGTGCCTGGCCCTGGTCATCGAGCACGCGAATCAGGCCTTTGGCCAGATCAGCCGTGTCGGCAGGGTCTACGTCTATAGCGGGTTTGCGGACCTTGCCGGCATCGGTCAGGCGCAGGTAGCTGAAGTCGGTCTTGCAGCCTGGTCGGCCGGAGGGCTCGGGAACGTGCAGGCGCAACGGTGCATAGTCGGTCATGGCTTTCTCTACGCTCGATCTTGTCGTGTTTATTAGGCGCGGGAGCTAGTTGTGAGTCGAACATCTGGCTGTTTAAAAAGCCAAATCTTGTCCTACAACAATCATAGGCCTGACCGTGAAGAATATTTATCTGTAGTTCATTGTGCTTTGCGCTCAATAAGGATAAGAATTCTGCATAAACATAAAAAACAGGTGTTTTTATCTCATGCGCAAGCTAGATCGAACGGATATCGGGATTCTCAACAACCTTCAGCAGAATGCGCGCATCACCAATGCGGACCTTGCGCGCTCGGTTAATTTGTCACCGACGCCGTGTTTTAACCGGGTCAAAGCCATGGAAGAGCGCGGGCTGATTCGTGAACAAGTGACCCTGCTGGACGCCGACATGCTGGGCCTGCACGTTAACGTGTTTATTCATGTCAGCCTGGAGAAGCAGGTAGAGGAGGCGTTGCAGCACTTTGAGGCGGCGATTTCGGATCGCCAGGAAGTCATGGAGTGCTATTTGATGGCCGGCGACCCGGATTATTTGATCCGGGTGCTGGTGCCGAGCATTCAGGCGCTGGAACGTTTCATGATGGACTTTCTGACCAAAGTGCCGGGGGTGGCGAACATCCGTTCCAGCTTCGCCCTCAAACAAGTGCGCTACAAAACCGCGCTGCCCTTGCCACCGGGCGGCCTGACCCTCGAAGAGTGATGTTCAAACTGTAGGAGCGAGCTTGCCTCGCGATCTTTTGATTGTGTTTTTAAGATCAAAAGATCGCAGCCTTCGGCGGCTCCTACGGGGGGATTGGGTGCGATGCATGCTTTTAAAACCGCAGGCGCCAGCGTTCATTGAAACGCAGGTCGACAATCGCCAGCGGTTCGATATCAATCAGGTTAAAGGAGGCGGTGCTGGCCTGCAGCGCGTGCAAGATCGCGGCGCGGATGACGAAGGGGTGAGTCACCACGGCAAAGTGGCCTTCTTCGCGAAATGAGTCAAGCCAGGTGCCAACCCGCACGCATAGCCCATTCACCGTTTCACCGCCATGGGGAGCCTTGTCGGGGTTGTTGATCCACTCGGCCAGCGCCTGGGGAATATTCTGTTGGAGGTCTGCCAGGCTGTGACCTTTCCAGTCCCCCGCATCGTAATCCTCAAGCTCGGGGATGATTTCTATTTCGCCACCCAGGGCGTGGGCCGTTTGCAAGGTTCGCGCTTCAGGCGCGCAAAGGATGCGCACGGGCTTTTTCAAAGCAGAGGCGATAAGTGCTGCTTTTTCCAGGCCTTTGGGTTCCGGCGGCTCATCCAGTGCAAAGCGCCCTTGACGCTGCGCTTCAGTGCGGGCGTGAGAAATAAAACTGAGGCGAGTGGGCATTATCAATTCCTTGCGCGGGACGCGTTGTTAACCTTCGGGCAGCGTTTGGGCGCCCCCCAAATGAGATTAGGCGAGTATTATTGCGGCGTATTCCTATCTCAAGGTACTTCGCGATGTCTGCTGCTTTCTTGAAAAAAATCCTCAATGCATCAGCGTTGGTGGCACTGATGGTCGGTGCCAGTACTGCCTTCGCTCACGCGCATCTCGAACAAGCGACCCCGGTTGCTGATAGCAGCGCAAGCGACGTGAAGGTATTGCGTTTGCAGTTCAGCGAAGGTGTTGAGCAGGCGTTTACCAAAGTGGCTGTCAGCCATGACGGCGCTCCCGTCGCGTTGAGCAGTGTCAAAACCGAACCTGCGGATAAAAAAGTATTGATCGTGACGCCTGAGCAGCCCTTGGCGGCGGGGCAGTACGAGGTCAAGTGGAACGCGGTGTCGGTTGATACCCACAAAAGTAACGGCGAATACAGCTTCACGGTGAGCAACTGATTTGATGTTCAGCGCCATGGTGGTCTGCCGGTTTGTGCATTTCAGTGCAGTGTTGCTGCTGTTCGGTGGCTGGGTCTTCAGACCGTTGTTGCCGGGGACGCTGTCAGGTCCCCGGCAACAGGTGCAGGGCGCCTATCGCGGGTTGGCCTGGCTGGCGCTGTTCAGTAGCCTTGCCTGGTTACTGCTGACGACGTTCTCAATGGCCGGTAGCTGGGCAGACACGCTGGACCTGGCCACCCTGAAGCTGGTGCTGGGCAGTACCTTTTTCGGTCAGGTCTGGACCGCCCATTTGCTGTTCAACGGGTTGTTGCTGATTGCGTTGTACACCACGGCGCGTTTCGGCCTGATCGCTGTCGTGAGCTTTTTGCTGCTGGCCACGCTGGCGCCCGTTGGTCATGGCGCGATGCTCGATGGTTGGCAGGGCCAGTTATTGATCCTCAATCAGATGATCCACTTGCTGTGTGTCGGTGCCTGGGTGGGCGGGCTGCCGGTGTTGTGGTGGGTCCTTACGCGGCCTGCCGGGGTAGCGGTCGATGCGGTGTTGCGGCGTTTCAGTAATGTCGGTTTCGTACTGGTGGCCGGGATCATTCTTACAGGGCTGATCAATACGCGGGTGCTGACCGGAGCGCTCTGGCCTACGCCGCTGTTTCAGGGCTTTGCGCTGATTCTATTGATCAAGGTGGTGCTGGTCGGGTTGATGCTGCTGTTGGCCCTGTTCAATCTGCTGATGAGTCGCGCGGGGCACTTCTGCGTCTTACGCCGCAGTGTCGCCATTGAGTGGCTATTAGGGGTGTCGGCGGTGGCCGCGGTTTCACTGTTAGGCACGTTGCCACCGCTGGTCGTCAGCTAGGGCGCATCTGTCTCAATCTTCATCCAGAGCGGTTTTGCCATCCGCTATATTTACCTCTCTCGTAACAAAAAAATACAAAGAGAGGGCTCTTCGTTGGATCTTTCACATCCGCTATGGCTGGCACACGACACGCAGTTGATCGTGTGCTGCCTGCTGGCAATTGTCGCCATCATCGTTTTAATCAGCGTCTGCAAGCTCACGCCTTTTCTTTCGATTCTGATCGGTACCTTTATTGCCGGGATCGGTGCCGGGTTGCCGCCAGAAATGGTCGCCAAGGCATTCAGCAAAGGCGCAGGCAGCATCCTCGGGGAGGCCGGGATCATCATTGCCCTGGGCGCTATGCTCGGGGCCTTGATGGCGGAGTCCGGGGCGGCAGACCAAATCGCCGCCACTTTGTTGCGCCATGCCAAGGGCCGCGCCTTGCCGTGGGTGATGGCATTGGTGGCAATGGTGATTGGCTTGCCCTTGTTTTTCGAAGTGGGGCTGGTGCTGATGGTGCCGATCATTTTTGTGATCGCCCGGCAGTCGGGCCAGCCGCTGCTTAAGGTCGCTATCCCGGCATTGGCCGGCATGACGGCGCTGCATGCCTTGATGCCTCCACATCCCGGGCCTTTGATTGCGGTAAGCGCCTTGCACGCCGATCTGGGGCTGACCATGTTGCTGGGTCTATGCCTGGCGATTCCTGCAGTGATTCTGGCCGGGCCGCTGTACGGCATTTGGTTGTCCAAGCGCATGCATGTGGTGGAGCCAGCCGAATTGGGCGCGCTGTTTTCCGCCAAGGTCCCGACCCGACGCAAGCCAACCTTTGCGGTGTCCTTGCTGATTATTCTGCTGCCCGTGCTGTTGATGTTGGGCAGCACGCTGGCCAAGGTGGCCATGGCGCCGGAAAGCGGCTTGGCCGTGACCCTGAAGTTTTTGGGTGAGCCGTTGATCGCGCTGGGGCTGGCGGTGCTGGCGGCGGTGATTTGCCTGGGCTGGTCCATCGGTATGGCCCGCGATCAAGTGGGCGGTGTACTACGCAAAAGCCTGGCGCCGATTGCCGTGTTGCTGCTGACGATTGGCGCAGGCGGTGGCCTGAAAGAAACCCTGCTGCAAGCCGGCATCAGCGACACCATCAGTAAAGTGGCGAACGGTGCGCATCTGTCCTACGTCATGCTGGCCTGGCTAATTGCCGTGGCGTTGCGCCAGGCCACGGGTTCGGCAACCGTAGCGACCACCACGACAGCCGGTATTCTGGCACCCCTGATCATCGGCCTTGAAGGCGTCCAAGGCTCTTTGGTGGCGCTGGCAATCGGGGCGGGCTCGGTGTTTTTCTGTCACGTCAACGACGCAGGCTTCTGGATGGTGCGCGAGTACTTTGGCCTACAGCTCAAGCAGACCCTGATGGTCTGGTCAGTGCTGCAAACCATCGTCTCGTTGGTGGGGCTGCTGGGCGCGCTGTTGCTATGGAATTTGCTGGTCTAGAAACGTTACTGACCCTTGTAGGAGCGAGCTTGCCTCGCGATCTTTTAAAAGATCAAAAGATCGTGAGCAAGCTCACTCCCACAGGAGGGTGGGCTAAATCAGCAGGAACACTGCCAGCAATCCACCAAAGATTGCCCATTTTTCCAGGTAGTAGCGCGTGCGATTGCGCTTTTTCAGCTCTTTGCCGCGCAGACGGATCTTGTACAGCCGGGTAAAGGCCCGGTTCAGGCCGCCGGTTTTATCGTTGTCATCGTTCGGTGAGCTGGCCGACGCCATGACGGTGCGGCTGAACCATTGGTTGAAGGCCGCCGCCCAGCGATATTTCATTGGGCGCTCAACGTCACAGAACAGGATGATGCGGTTCTTGTCGGTGGTGTTTTCGGCGTAATGGATAAAGGTTTCGTCGAACATCACCGCTTCACCGTCACGCCAGGCATAGTTCTGACCATCGACATTGATGTAGCAGCCCGGATCATTCGGGGTGTCCAGGCCCAAGTGGTAGCGCAACGAACCGGCGTAAGGGTCACGATGGCGAACCAGTTTCGAGCCGGGTGGCAACTCGGCAAACATCGCCGCCTTGACGGTGCCAATACCATTGAGCAATTCAATCGTGCGTGGGCACAGTTCCATCGCTGAAGGATGGTTGTCGCCGTACCATTTCAGGTAAAAGCGCTTCCAGCCGCTCTTGAAGAACGAGTTGAAACCCACGTCGTTCGGTTGTTCGGAGCGTTTGATTTCACCGGCCTGCATCAGGTTTCGTGCTTCTTCGCGGATTTCTTGCCAGTGGTCCTGCAGGACCTGGAGCTGCGGGAAGTCCGCTGGCTTCAGGTAAGGCTGGCTGGGCACTTTGGAAAACAGATACAAGAAGCAGTTGAGCGGCGCCAGAAACGTGGAGTGGTCGCTCAATTGACGCCCTAGCTTGTGGCGAACGTTGCCCCGCAAGTGGACGTATGCGATGGAAAAGACGTAAACAGCAATAATGATGAGTTTCAAAAGTATCGTCACACAGTAAGAAATACACTGCCCGACTTGCACGCAAGTGGCCCGACATCCTGTAGGAATTGCCGGGTACTGGTGTAGCTGGAAGGGAGCCAAAGCGTAAGGTTAAACACCAGTTTGAGCATTTTCCAGCCTTTGACGACAGATAAGTGTCTATGTGCGTACAGTCTTTGGTCGGGTTGCGAGTCAGTTTTTGTTTGTTTTGGTCTGTTTTAGCGATGTATGTGCGCCTAAATGCGGGTTTTCTGGATCAATCTGTCAACTTCATCGGCTTTGGGTGACGTCGCCGGCCCCCGGCGAGTAACGGCCAAAGCCGCCGCAGCATTGGCGCGTTTGGCCGCCTCTGGCGCAGCGTGGCCGGCGCTTAATGCGGCAATCATGACCCCGCAATGAGCGTCTCCAGCGCCATTACTGTCGATGGCCTGCACCTTGAACCCGGCAATCAGCTGTGACCCGTGGGCGTCGCTGACCCAGCAGCCTTGCGGGCCGTCGCGCAGCACGATC
>NZ_WIWK01000171.1:0-8963 GCF_009600165.1 Pseudomonas sp. FSL R10-0399 | reverse complement strand
CCCAGCCCCTGCAGCGGCGCCTGCGCCAGTGGCCGCCGCAGCCAGCACGAGCAAAGACAGCGGTTCTAGCTGGTGGCCTTTTGGTGGTGGCGACACGGCCAAAAAAGACGCCCCGGCTGATAAAGCACCCGTCGTTGCCAAGGTAGCCTCGGCGCCTGCCGCGCCAAGCACGTCGAAAAACTGGTGGTGGCCGTTTGGTGGTGATGACAAAGCCACCAAGGTCGCCCCGATTGGCGTGATCCCGATGCCGGATCCGAAAATCACCCAAGCCTGGCTGGACGAGTACGAGCCGCGCCTGCGTGTTGCCATCAAAGACTCTAACTTGCAGTTGGAGCGTCGCGAGAACTTGATCGTGATCGTCGCCGCCGCTGACAGCGCGTTCAAACCTACGCGTCCGGATTTGCTGATGCCGTCCATGCTCGGCCCGTTCACCCGTGTGGCCAAAGTGGTCGAAGGCGACCCTAAAACCGCTGTACTGGTACTCGGTCATGCCGACGCTTCGGGCACCATGGCAGCCAACACCCGCTTGAGCCTGGACCGCGCCAAATCGGTGGCCGCGATCTTCCGCATGAGCGGTCTGCAAGGTAACCGTCTGACCCTGCGTGGCATGGGCTCTGTCATGCCGCGTGCGGCGAACGACAGTAACGAAGGCCGTGCATTGAACCGCCGCGTAGAAATCATGATGACCCCGCAAGCCACCATGTTGGCGCTGGTCAGCAAATACAGCCAACCGGTACTGACCCCCGAAGAGCTGGTTGCCGCTCAACCGGCCGTAGCGCCTTCGACGCTGGCCAAGACTGATTCCGTGTCGGCTAGCAAGAAGGCAGCGCATGCCAAGAAAGCCGCACCGGCTAAAAAAGCTGCTCCGGCCAAAAAACCGGTAGTGGCCAAAGCCGCAGCGGACAAAAAAGTGGCTGCCAACGATCAGAACAAGAACTGATTGTTTTAGGGAAGGATTGCCCTCATGACCCAAGCGCTGGCCGATATGCGCCGCGATTACACCCGTGACGGGCTGGCCGAGGCGCAAGCCCCGGCCGAGCCTTTTGCGCTGTTTCATCAGTGGTTCAATGACGCGGTCAAGACCGAGCAACCGCCGGTTGAGGCCAATGCCATGACTCTGGCCACGGTGGACGCCGAAGGGCGTCCGCATTGCCGGGTGCTCTTGCTCAAAGGGCTGGATGAACAGGGTTTTACCTTTTTCACCAACTACACCAGCGCCAAGGGTGAGCAGTTGGCCGCGCGCCCTTTTGCCGCCATGACGTTCTTTTGGCCCACCCTGGAGCGACAAGTGCGCATCGAAGGCCAAGTGGTCAAGGTGACACCGCAGGAGTCCGACGCTTACTATCAGGTGCGCCCCTTGGGTAGCCGGATCGGGGCTTGGGCTTCACCGCAAAGCCAGGTGATTGCAAACCGTGAGGCGTTGACCACACTGCTGGCGGCCACTCAGGCACGTTTTAGTGACACGCAGCCGCATTGCCCGGAACACTGGGGCGGTTATCGTTTACTGCCACAGCGTATTGAGTTTTGGCAGGGGCGCCCGAGCCGCTTGCATGACCGGCTCAACTATCGCCGTGAGGGCGCTGCGTGGGTGCGTGAGCGTCTGGCTCCCTAAAACGTAATAAACAACGGTAGCGTGCAAGTCAAAACGGCTATTTCGCGCTACCCTTGTGGTTAATTTACAAGCGCCTGTCGCCCACGCTGTGTCTGTACAGGCGCTGAATAAAGACCACATTGTCTGCGCTGCGCGGTGACAGGCACCCGGTTGCAGAGTTTAATGAATCCCTGATCTTTTGGAGTTGATCCTATGCGTAAGACCGCACTGTTAGTTGCAGCTTTTTCGACCAT
Source organism: Pseudomonas sp. FSL R10-0399 (assembly GCF_009600165.1). Lineage (NCBI taxonomy): Bacteria > Pseudomonadati > Pseudomonadota > Gammaproteobacteria > Pseudomonadales > Pseudomonadaceae > Pseudomonas > Pseudomonas sp. FSL R10-0399. The sequence continues at coordinate 7,118 of NZ_WIWK01000171.1, read as the reverse complement.
GACAGTTCTGTTGAGCGGCTGTGCCTCGAACTTGACCGGTGACACCTATTCGCGTGATGAGGCGCGTCGCGTACAAACCGTACGTACCGGCACTATCGTTGCCCTGCGCCCTGTACAAATCGAAGGTACTAAAACCCCAATCGGCGCCGCCACAGGTGCTGTGATCGGCGGCGTTGGCGGCAGCGCCATCGGTGGCGGGCGTGGCAGCATCGTGACTGCAGTGATCGGCGCAGTAGCCGGTGGCCTGCTGGGTTCGGCTGCTGAGTCGGGCCTGACCAAAACCCAAGGTGTTGAAATCACCGTGCGTGAAGACGACGGCAGCACCCGTGCTTATGTTCAACAGGTTGAGCCGAACCAGGTATTCCGTACCGGCGAGCGCGTACGCATCATGACGGTTGACGGCACTAGTCGCGTAACCCAATAAGCGTTAGTAGCGCGCTTAAACAAAACCCCGGCCAGTGCGAACTGGCCGGGGTTTTTTATGCGCGGGTGCAGCCAGCCGGGTTGGCTCAGGACGAGCGTCTGAACGCCTGTTCGGCACCTGACAGCGATATGGCGATGCGATCCAGCAGCCTTTCGGCCGAATACTTGGGCGCGATACCGCACACCAGTACCACAGCCAACCCTAGCGCCAGTGCCGGGCGAGGTATTTTGCCGATGTTGGATTGGCTCAGCATGAGCAGAAAAATGAATGCGGCCACCGTCCCTACCAACGCGCCCGCAATGGCTTCTGACAAGGGGTGGATGGTCAGGGCGATGTAGTTGATGCTGAACCACCAGGTCAGTACCACCCCAACCCCAAAGGCCGGCCAGCGCAAACGTGGGTTAATTTGCTGGCACAACAAGCTCAGCATCACGGTGAATACCAGGCAGGTATTGGTCGCATGCCCGCTGAACACTGCAATGTCCAGGCTGTGCAAGCCAATCCCCCAGCCCTTGAACAGGATTTTGGTCACGCCCACGATGAAGTAGGCAGACAGCAGGACACCCAGCCACAACACCGCGATTTTTTTAGAGGCAGCAGCCCACAGCCAGGCTGCGATAACCAAGGCTGCGGGGAACATCACACTGATGCCCCCGTATTGCACAAATTGAAGTTTTGCGTCCACATTTCCCTCGTTGGGCGACAAAAAACCATCAGGGGCAACACCGGTTAACGGTGCTGCCCCTGTGAGAATCCCTGTTGATGTGAGTTACGCGTCTGCCTGTTTACGGCTGAAGATGGCGGTAACAGCGTAGCCGATCAGAGCCGCGAGGATTGAGCCGGTCAAGATCCCCATGCGGTCCATGCCGACGTACTCACTGCTGCCCGGCACAAACGCCAGTGAACCGACGAACAGGCTCATGGTGAAGCCGATACCACAGAGAATCGCCACCCCAAACACCTGTCCCCAGTTGGCACCTGCCGGCAATGCCGCCAGGCCTGCTTTGATAGCGATCCAGGTCAGACCAAACACACCCACGGTTTTGCCGATCAGCAAGCCAGCGGCAATGCCCAGCGGCACGTGGTGAGTGAAGCTGTGCAGATTGACACCGGCCAGCGATACGCCCGCGTTGGCGAAGGCAAACAGCGGCAGAATCCCGTAGGACACCCAGGGGTGCAGGGCGTGCTCAATCGTCAGCAACGGCGAAGTTTCGGCGTTTTTGGTACGCAGCGGGATGCAGAACGCCAGGGTTACGCCTGCCAACGTGGCATGCACGCCGCTTTTGAGCACGCAGACCCACAGGATTAGGCCGATGATCATGTACGGCGCGATCTTGATCACGCCCATGCGGTTCATCACGATCAGGGCAATAAGGCAGGCCGCTGCCAGCAGCAACGACACGCCGGAGAGTTCGCTGGAGTAGAACACCGCAATAACGATGATGGCCCCCAGATCGTCGATGATCGCCAAGGTCATCAGGAACAATTTGAGTGAAACCGGTACACGCTTGCCGAGCAAGGCCAATACGCCGAGGGCGAAGGCAATGTCGGTGGCCATGGGGATCGCCCAGCCATCGAGTGCATCGGGGTAGTCTTTGTTTAGGAACCAGTAAATCAGTGCCGGCACTACCATCCCGCCAATGGCCGCTGCGCCGGGCAGTACTACCTGCGAGGGTTTGGACAGGTGGCCTTCAAGCAGCTCGCGCTTGACCTCCAGACCAATCAGCAGAAAAAACAACGCCATCAGGCCGTCGTTGATCCACAGCAGCGAAGGTTTGGCGATTTGCAGGGCACCGATCTGCACGGCCACAGGCACATCAAGAAATGCCGTGTAGTAGTGCGAAAGCGGTGAGTTATTGATGATTAACGCCAGAGCCGCAGCTGCAATCAACAGCAGACCGCTGGCAGCTTCCATCTGAAAGAAACGAGTGAAAGTGCTACGCAGAGGCAAGGTGGCTCTCCAACGAATGGTTATTAGGTGCGACACCCTAACCTGTGCGGATAGTTGTTAAAACAAAAACTATATTCTTTTTTGTTATAAGCAACGTATTGATCCCGCACCGTCTACGAGACTATCAGCTATGTATCTAAATAAGTCGGGAAACAGCGAAATACGCTGTGGGAAAGGTCTTGCTGGAGCGAGGCAAACTCGCTCCAGCAGAGGAGATATTACGCCTCGATACCGAGGATATCGCGTGCCACTGCTTCAGCGATGCGGATGCCGTCAACACCGGCAGACATGATGCCGCCTGCATAGCCAGCGCCTTCACCGGCCGGGAACAGACCTTTGACGTTCAGGCTTTGCATCGACGCGTCGCGAGTGATGCGCAACGGCGACGAGGTGCGGGTTTCGATGCCGGTCAGAACCGCGTCGTGCATCGAGAAGCCGCGAATCTGTTTCTCGAATGCTGGCAGTGCTTCGCGGATCGCTTCAATGGCATAGGCGGGCAGGGCCAGGGCCAGATCACCCAGGGAAATCCCCGGCTTATAGGACGGCTCTACGCTGCCCAGCTCAGTGGACGGCTTGCCGGCAATGAAGTCGCCCACCAACTGCGCCGGGGCTTCGTAGTTGCTGCCACCCAGCACGTAGGCGTGGGCTTCGAGGCGCTCTTGCAGCTCGATACCGGCCAAAGGCCCGCCCGGGTAGTCTTCTGGCGTAATGCCGACAACGATGCCGGAGTTGGCGTTGCGCTCGTTACGTGAGTATTGGCTCATGCCGTTGGTGACGACGCGGCCTGGCTCGCTGGTCGCGGCCACGACGGTACCGCCAGGGCACATGCAGAAGCTGTACACCGACCGACCATTTTTGGCGTGGTGCACCAGTTTGTAGTCGGCGGCGCCGAGTTTAGGGTGACCGGCGTATTTGCCCAGACGTGCGCTGTCGATCAGCGATTGCGGGTGTTCAATACGGAAACCCACCGAGAACGGCTTGGCTTCCATGTACACGCCACGGCCGTGGAGCATGCGGAAGGTGTCGCGGGCGCTGTGGCCCAGGGCCATGATCACGTGACGGGCCTTCAATTGCTCGCCGTCAGCCAGCACCACGCCTGTCAGTTGGCCGTCTTCAATCAGCACGTCAGTCACGCGCTGTTGGAAACGTACTTCGCCACCCAACGCGATGATCTGCTGGCGCATGTTTTCAACCACGCCGGTCAAACGGAAGGTACCGATGTGCGGCTTGCTGACGTAGAGGATCTCTTCGGGAGCACCGGCTTTGACAAATTCGTGCAGCACTTTGCGGCCATGGTGTTTCGGGTCTTTGATCTGGCTGTAAAGCTTGCCGTCAGAGAATGTCCCGGCGCCGCCTTCACCGAACTGCACGTTGGACTCGGGGTTCAGGACATTTTTACGCCACAGGCCCCAGGTGTCTTTGGTGCGCTGGCGCACTTCGGTGCCGCGCTCAAGAATGATCGGCTTGAAGCCCATTTGGGCCAGCAGCAGACCGGCGAAAATCCCGCAGGGGCCAAAGCCCACCACAATCGGGCGATCGCTCAAATCCTGTGGTGCCTGACCAACCACTTTGTAGCTGACATCCGGTGCAGGGTTGACGTTACGGTCGTCAGCGAAGGTGTGCAGCAACGCCGCTTCATCCCGCACGCTCAGGTCGATGGTGTAGATGAAGCACAATTCGGAGGTTTTTTTACGCGCGTCGTAACTGCGCTTGAACAAGGTGAAATCGAGCAAGTCATCGCTGGCGATGCCCAGGCGCTGCACGATGGCAGTGCGCAGGTCTTCTTCGGGATGGTCGATTGGCAACTTGAGTTCGGTGATTCGTAACATGACGGTGTCCAGTGTCGGGGCCAGGTAAACCCCGGCAGCCTTATGCGAACCGGGGATTATAGGCGGCTTCGAACCGTTGGGTCAGGTTAAAACAGCAATCTGTGGTTACAGTTGTCGGTTAGTCGTTACGCGCGCCACCAAAATAGCCGCAACCGCGTTGAACCTGGCCATTGACCCGCAGTTCAGCCGCCAGGTGTTGCACGCTGCCGTTGACGCTGTCGGTGCAACGCTGCGGAGCGACCCAGAGTTCAATGCGCTGATTATTGGCCTCTGTGGACAGTGAGAAGCGGCTATCACCGATCTGCTCTTCAACGTAAGGCAGCGCCAGATCTTGTTGGCCTTCGCGTTTGAGGATCAGACCTTTACCGCCTGCTTGTACTTCCCAGGCAGGCCCGTTGCCGTTGGCGTGCACTGTTTGTTGCTTGAAGTTGGGGTCTTGGCAGGCAGCGCTGCTGCGCTCAAGGCGATACACCTGTTGCAGCTTGATCTCGCCTTGCTCACCCGCGGTTTTGGCGCTGACGAAGCTGCCGCGAATATCGGCGAACAGCTTGCCTGGTTTGACTGGCATGTCGGTTGCATCCTGGACCAGTGTGGTGCTGGCGCCATCACTGACCACATAGCGCTGTTGGCCAACGCAGGGTTGGAAAACCAGTTGGCCGTTTTCTGACACCAGTTCGCCCTGAAGGCGAGTCAGGCCGGCGTTGCTATCAACGGGTTTGCTGTTCAGCAACTGACAACCGGCAAAGACGGGCAACAGGGCGACTAAAACTAAGGAACGGGCAGCGCGCATCATTCGGACTCCTGACTAATGCCGTCACGTTACTTAGGCTCGCCGTGCATCACAAGCCCGTCCCCTCAAATCTGACAATGTGCTTTAGCCCACCTGATAGGTCTGTCCGGTGTGCAGGCCTTCGACACTTTTGGCGTAAGCCAGCGCCACATCGGCGGCTGCTACCGGCTTGAAGCCACGGAAGTAGGGCGCGTATTTGTCCATCGCCTCTGCCAGCACCGTAGGGCTGACGGAGTTCACCCGCAGCCCTCGAGGCAGTTCAATCGCAGCTGCCCGGACAAAGCCGTCGAGCGCAGCGTTGACCAATGCCGCCGAACTGCCGGTGCGAATCGGCTCGCGGTTGATCACCCCGCTGGTGAACGTGAATGACGCATTGTCGTTGGCGTACTCGCGGCCGATCAGCAGCAGGTTGACCTGGCCCATCAGCTTGTCCTGCAAACCCAGGGCGAAATCTTTTTCGGTCATGTCGGCCAACGGCACGAAGTTGACATTACCTGCGGCGCAGACCAGCGCGTCGAAGCGTCCGGTTTGTTCGAACAAGGCGCGAATGGAGGCGCTGTCGCTGATGTCGACCTGAAAATCGCCGCTATTGCGGCCAATACGCACGATTTCATGGCGCGCCGACAACTCGCGATCTATAGCAGAACCTATGGTGCCGTTAGCGCCGATCAGCAGGATTTTCATCGGGTGTTCCTTGAGTGAGGAGGTGTTGGCTCAGTCTAGTAGTGGATTTTGGTGGCGATAAGCGCACTAATAGGCAACCTTTGGTTTTCATATGGAAACAATCCATGAGCGAGATGGATGATCTGGCGGCGTTTGCAGTGTTGGTCAATGCGGGGAGTTTTACCTTGGCCGCTCAGCAGTTGGGCTGCAGCAAAGGGCAGTTATCCAAACGCATCAGCCAGTTGGAGGCCCAGTTCTCGGTCGTGCTGCTGCATCGCACCACGCGGCGTTTGAGCCTTACGGCGGCGGGGGCTGCGTTATTACCCCAGGCCCAGGCACTGGTGCTGCAGGTTGAACGGGCGCATCAGGCGCTGGCGCGGCTTAAGGACGACATGGCGGGCCCGGTGCGGTTGACGGTGCCGGTGTCGCTGGGTGAAACCTTTTTTGACGCGTTGTTGCTGGAATTTTCCCGCGACTATCCCTTGGTCCAGATCGAGCTGGAGTTGAGCAACAGCTACCGCGACCTGGCCCGAGAAGGGTTTGATTTGGCGATTCGCTCGCAAGTGGGTAGCCATGAGCGGCTGGTGGCCAAATCGGTGCTGAGTTGGCACGAAATGACCTGCGCCAGCCCGGCGTACCTTGAGCAGTACGGCGAGCCGGCCACTCCTGCGCAATTGGCCGAACATCGTTGTTTGCTTAACAGCCATTACAGCGGCCGCGAAGAATGGCAGTACCACCAGCAGCATGAACTGTATCGTGTTCGGGTTTCGGGGCCTTTTGCCAGTAATCACTACAGCTTGCTGAAAAAAGCAGCGGTGATAGGCGCCGGTATTGCGCGGTTGCCGTCTTACATGCTCCACGCCGAATTGGCTGACGGGCGATTACGCGGGGTACTGCTCAATTATCAGACCCGCAGCAACCCAATGTACCTGGTGCATCCCTACGAAGGTGGATTGCCCAAGCGCACGCAAGTTTTGGCGGATTACCTGGTGCAGTGGTTTCAGCGTAGCGTGCTGCAGCCAACTCCCCCGTAGCAGTTGCCGAGTTTTACGAGGCTACGTCCGATTGCGAAGCGATCGTAAATGCTCAATGCAAGGTTGAGCTGACACACCGCAGAGCATGGTTTTGCGACTGCTGCGCAGCCGAACGTAGCCTCGCGGTGCTCGTCAACGACTACAGGGGTGGTGTGATCTTGTAGTCGCTGACGAGGCACGAGGCTGCGATGCGAGCCGTAGGGCCGCCACGATTTGCAGCCAACTCCCCCGTAGCAGTTGCCGAGTTTTACGAGGCTACGTCCGATTGCGAAGCGATCGTAAATGCTCAATGCAAGGTTGAGCTGACACACCGCAGAGCATGGTTTTGCGACTGCTGCGCAGCCGAACGTAGCCTCGCGGTGCTCGTCAACGACTACAGGGGTGGTGTGATCTTGTAGTCGCTGACGAGGCACGAGGCTGCGATGCG
>NZ_WIWK01000170.1:0-9291 GCF_009600165.1 Pseudomonas sp. FSL R10-0399 | reverse complement strand
CACCGCAGAAAACCCCGGCATCGGCGGCCCGACCGGGCAGCGCATCATCACCCGCGCTTCGGTCATCGACCTGTGGCAAGCCGCGCGCAAGGCCCTTGAGGCCAAGGGCGCCGAAGTGATCGAAGTCGACTTCCCGCTGGTGTCCAATTGCGAAGGCGACCGTCCGGGCGCGCCAACCGTGTTCACCCGCGGGCTGGTGTCCAAGGAGTTCATGCACGACGAATTGTGGGAGCTGTCAGCCTGGGCCTTCGATGACTTCCTGCGTGCCAACGGCGACCCGAAACTCAACCGCCTGGCCGACGTGGATGGCCCGCAGATTTTCCCGCACGACCCGGGCACCCTGCCCAACCGCGAAGATGAACTGGCTGCGGGCATGGATGAGTACGTGCGCATGGCCCAGCGCGGGATCACCCCGTGGGACCAGATCGCGAGTTTGCCGGACGGCCTGCGCGGCCTGGAACAGACCCGCAAGATCGACCTTGAACAATGGATGGATGACCTGGGCCTGGATGCCGTGCTGTTCCCGACTGTCGCGGATGTAGGCCCGGCCGACGCCGATGTTAATCCGGCATCAGCTGACATTGCCTGGAGCAACGGCGTGTGGGTGGCCAACGGCAACCTGGCGATCCGTCATTTGGGTGTGCCGACCGTCACCGTGCCGATGGGTGTGATGGCCGACATCGGCATGCCGGTGGGCCTGACCTTTGCCGGGCGCGCTTACGACGATTCGGCGTTGCTGAGCATTGCCTCGGCGTTTGAAGCACTGGGCAGCAAACGCCAGATCCCGCCCCGCACCCCGCCGCTGAATACCGCTCTGTAGGCTTGAGTTTGCTCGCGATCTTTTGTCAAAGATCGCGAGCACGATCACTACAGGATGCTAATGCTTCAGTGGTTATAAGCCCGCTCGTTATGCTCAGCCAGATCCAGCCCCAGCTCTTCCACGGCATCATCGGCACGTAAACCCATCACGCGGTCGATGATTTTCAGAATCACCCAACTGGCGGCAAAGCAATACACCGTGGTCAGCAGCACGCCCTTGATCTGCGCCATCACTTGCGCGCCCATGCTCACGCCGTCCACCAGACCGCCCAACGACGGCACACAGAACACCCCGGTCAGCACTGCACCGATCATCCCGCCAATGCCATGCAAGCCGAATACGTCCAGGCTGTCGTCATAACCGATACGGCGCTTGAGCACGGTGACGCTCAAGTAGCAGAACACCCCGCACAACAAGCCGATGGCCAGCGCACCGCCGACGCCGACATAAGCACACGCCGGGGTAATACCCACCAGTCCGGCCAGTGCACCGCAGGCCAAGCCTTGAGCACTGGGCTTGCCGACCTTGAACCACTCGGTGAACATCCAGCCCAGAATGCCTGCGCATGCGCCCAACTGGGTGTTGAGCATCACCATCCCGGACAAACCGCTCAAGCCGCCGCCCGAACCGATATTGAAGCCAAACCAGCCGACCCACAGCATCGCCGCACCGGCCATGGTCAGGCTCAGGTTGTGCGCGGGCATCGGGGTGTTCTGGTAGCCCTTGCGCTTGCCCAAAATCAGGCAAGCGGCCAAGGCGGCAACCCCGGCATTGATGTGCACCGCCGTACCACCGGCATAATCCAGCACGCCCCAGTTATGCATTAATGCACCGGGCCCGCCCCAGACCATGTGCGCCACCGGTGCGTACACCAGGGTGAACCACACCGCCATGAACAGCAGCGCCGCCGAGAACTTCATGCGCTCGGCAAAGGCACCGGCGATCAGCGCCGGGGTGATGATGGCGAAGGTCATCTGGAACGTCACGTACACCCCTTCCGGGATGTCACCCACCAGGCTGTCGGCGTTAATGCCTTTCAAAAAGGCTTGCCCCAGGCCACCAACAAAACTGTTGAAGGTCACCTGCCCCTCCACCATGCCCGTGGTATCCACCACCATGCTGTAGCCATAGATCACCCACAGTACGCCCACCACCCCGGCAATCCCGAAGCACTGGGTAAACAGTGAAAGCATGTTCTTGGCCCGCACCAGGCCGCCATAAAACAGCGCCAGACCGGGCAGGCACATAAACAACACGAGCGCGGCAGCGGTGATCATCCAGGCGGTGCTGCCGGTGTTCAGGACGGGTGCATCGGCGGCCTGAGCCAGCGGTGCCAACAGCATGGCTGTGCACACCATCAAAGAAGATTTGCCGAGAGGGCGATTGACCATGTTCAAAGCTCCTGCAAAAGAACGTTCGAAATTGTAGGAGCGAGCTTGTCTCGCGATCTTTTAAAAGATCAAAAGATCGCGAGACAAGCTCGCTCCTACGAGGTGGGGTCTATCAGTAGCCGGAGCCCGGTACCCAACTGGTGCCCGCCAGCGGCACGCGGGCCATGGCGGCCGACTCCACGGTCAGGGCGACCATGTCTTCGGGGTCAAGGTTGTGCAGGTGCGATTTGCCACAGGCCCGGGCCATGGTCTGGGCTTCCAGCACCATCACCCGCAGGTAGTTGGCCAATCGCCGACCGCCTTCGACCGGGTCCAGACGCTTGGACAGTTCCGGGTCCTGGGTGGTGATCCCGGCGGGGTCGCGACCGTTCTGCCAGTCGTCGTAGTAACCCGCTGCCGAACCGATTTTCTTCAGTTCGGCGTCCAGCCGCGGATGGTTGTCACCCAGGGCGATCAAGGCTGCCGTGCCAATGGCCACAGCGTCTGCCCCCAGGGCCATGGCCTTGGCCACGTCGGCGCCATTGCGGATGCCGCCCGAGACAATCAACTGCACTTTGCGGTGCATGCCCATCTCTTGCAGGGCCTGAACCGCTTGCGGGATGGCCGACAAAATCGGGATGCCGACGTGTTCGATAAACACTTCCTGAGTGGCCGCCGTGCCGCCTTGCATGCCGTCAAGCACGATCACGTCGGCCCCGGCTTTGACTGCCAGTTTGACGTCGTAGTACGGACGGCTGGCGCCGATTTTTACGTAAATGGGTTTTTCCCAGTCGGTGATTTCCCGCAGTTCGGCAATTTTGATCGCCAGGTCGTCCGGGCCGGTCCAGTCCGGGTGACGGCAGGCGCTGCGCTGATCGACACCAATCGGCAAGGTGCGCATCCCGGCCACCCGCTCGGTGACTTTCATCCCCAGCAGCATGCCGCCACCGCCCGGTTTGGCGCCCTGCCCAAGGACGATTTCAATCGCGTCGGCCTTGCGCAAATCGTCCGGGTTCATGCCGTAGCGTGACGGCAAATACTGGTACACCAAATGCTGCGACTGGCCACGCTCTTCCGGGGTCATGCCGCCGTCGCCGGTGGTGGTACTGGTACCGGCGATGGTCGCGCCACGGCCCAGGGCTTCTTTGGCATTGGCCGACAAGGCACCGAAGCTCATCCCGGCGATGGTCACCGGGATTTTCAGGTGAATCGGCTTCTTCGCGAAGCGGTTGCCGAGGATCACATCGGTGCCGCACTTCTCGCGATAGCCTTCCAGCGGGTAGCGCGAGACGCTGGCGCCGAGCAGCAGCAAGTCATCGAAATGCGGCAGTTTGCGTTTGGTGCCACCGCCACGAATATCGTAGATACCGGTTTCGGCCGCGCGCTGGATCTCCTGAATGGTCAGGCGATCGAAGGTGGCCGATTCGCGCAGTACCGGCGTGGTGGGCGTTGGGTTAGTGGAATCGCTCATGGGGTTCTCCTCGCGCGGATCAGTACGCGGACGCGTTATCGACTTTGAAGTTGTACAACTGACGGGCCGAGCCATAGCGCTTGAACTCGGCGGCTTTGTGCGCAAAACCGGCTACATCCAGCAGCCCTTGCAGCTCTTGCAGATGCTCGGCGCGCATCTCTTTTTCAATACAGTCCGACCCCAGCGACTCGACGCTGCCGCGCACATAGATGTGGGTTTCGTACAGCGAGTCGCCCAGTGCATCACCGGCATCGCCGCACACCACCAGACGCCCGGCCTGGCCCATAAAACAGCTCATGTGGCCAATGCTGCCGCCGACCACAATGTCGATGCCTTTCATGGAGATCCCGCAGCGCGCACCGGCATCGCCCTCAATCACCAGCAAGCCGCCATGGGCAGTGGCCCCGGCCGCCTGCGAGGCGCTGCCTTTGACCCGCACCACACCCGACATCATGTTCTCGGCGCAGCCCACGCCGACGTTGCCGTGAACGGTAATCGTCGCCTGCTGGTTCATGCCCGCGCAGTAGTAACCGGCGTGGCCTTCAATATCGATGGACACGGCCTGGTTCACGCCCACCGCGAGGTTGTGCTTGCCATTGGAGTGGGTCACCCGCCATTCAGCGTCGATAACGTTAGGAACCTGGTCGTGCAGCGCCTGATTGAGTTCGCGCACGCTGGCAGTGGAAAGATCGATGGTTTTCATGTGTGCGCTCCTTAAGCTGACTCGCGTTCCCAGATGTACAACGTGGCCGGTGCCGGCTCCCAGATGCGTGCGTGTTCAATGCCCGGCAGGCTCGACAGCGCCTGATACTCAGAAGCCATGGCCACGTAATCGTCGGTTTCGGCCAAAATCGCCGGTTTGCAGGCAATCGGGTCGCGGATCACCGCAAAACCGTTACGGGTGCCGATGGCGAAGGTGTAGAAGCCGTCGAGGTCTTCCAGCGCGTGGTCCAGCGCTTCTTTCAGCGAGTCACCCTGCTGCAGGCGCCAGGTCAGGTAACCGGCCGCGACTTCGGTGTCGTTGTCGGTTTCGAAATGAATCCCTTCGCGCTTGAGTTCCTGACGCAGGCGGAAGTGATTGGACAGCGAGCCGTTGTGCACCAGGCACAAGTCGGCGCCGGTCGAAAACGGGTGGCTGCCTTCCATGGTCACCGCGCTCTCCGTGGCCATGCGGGTGTGGCCGATGATGTGGCTGCCCTGCATGCCGGCCAGGCCGAAGCGCCGGGAAATGTCCTCAGGCAGGCCCATGCCCTTAAGGATCTCGATGCTCTGCCCGGCGCTCATGATGCGCACCGTCGGCGCCAGCTCAGCCAGTGCTGCACGCACCGATGCCTCGTCGACATTGACCTTGAGCACCGCAGCGCTGGCGTTCTGAAACCAGTCCAGCGAGCAGCCCAGGCGCCCTTCCAACGCGCCCATCAAATTGTTCCAGTCAAAGCTTTCAGTGGTTGCCTGCAACGTCAACTTGACCCAGCCTGCCGCCACTTCATCGCCGTAGATAGCAAAGCCGGCACTGTCCGGACCGCGATCCGTCATGGCCTGCAACATGGGTTCAAACAACGTGCCGAGCCGGGCTTCCAGCTGCGGGTTTTTCAGATACAGACCTACGATTCCACACATAAGAGCAGTCCTCACTTTGTTCGGGAGCGGTTAGCTGCAAGCTCCAAGCAACCGCGTAGACAGGCACACCTCCAAACTGCTCTCACTTGCAGCTTGAAGCTTGCAGCTCAGAAGAATTCTGTATAACGCTTGATTTCCCAGTCGGAGACGTGGCGGCTGTACTCCACCCACTCCATGCGTTTGAGCTTGATAAACTCGCCAACGATTTGCGGGCCGAGCACCTCGGCAAACAGCGGGTCGGCTTGCAACGCGTCACAGGCTTCCTTGAGCGATTGCGGCAAGGTCTTGATGCCCCGGGCGGCAATTTCTTCGAGGCTCAAGCTGTAGAGGTTTTCGTTGCAGACGTGGTCGATTTCCAACTGGCGGTCGATGCCGTCGAGCCCGGCTGCGATGATCGCTGCGCTGACCAGATACGGGTTGCACCCGGCATCCGGCAGGCGAAATTCCAGACGCCCGTAAGGCACGCGGACCATGGCTGAACGGTTGTTGGCGCCGAAGGCGATAAAGGCCGGTGCCCAGGTGGCGCCGGACAAGGACTGCCCTACCACCAGGCGCTTGTAAGAGTTGACGGTCGGCGCAGCGAAGGCACACAGGGCCGGGCCGTGGGCGAGCAAACCGGCAGCAAAGTGATAAGCCATTTTCGACAGGCCCATGCCGCTGGGGTCGCTGGCGTCATGGAACAGGTTTTTGTTTTCGGCGCTGCTGATCGACAGGTGAAAGTGCATGCCGTTGCCCGCCCGTTTCGGGTCAGGCTTGGGCATGAATGAGCAAATCATGCCCAGGTCGTTGGCGATTTCACCGGCCGCCATGCGAAAGAACGTGAAGCGATCGGCGGAGGTTAGCGCATCGCTGTAGGTGTAATTGATCTCGAATTGGCCGTTGGCGTCTTCGTGGTCAATTTGGTAGACCTCGAAGTCCACTGCTTGCAAAGCTTCGGTGAGTTTTTCCAGAAACTCTCTTGAGCGCGACAGGCCTTTGTAGTCGTAGCAAGGCTTGTCGAGGTTGTCGCTGGGGTCGACCAGTTGCAGCGTGCCCTGCTCGTCACGGCGCATCAGGTTGAACTCCGGCTCCAGCCCGGTGTTGAGGGTCCAGCCCTTGTCCGCCAGGCGCTGCACTTGTTGCTGCAACACATAACGGCTGTCGTAAGGGTGCGGCTTGCCATCAACATGCCCCACGCACACCACTCGCCCGTAACCTGGCTGCCAGGGCACCGGGGTCAGGGTCGACAAATCGCCGCGGGCCATAAAATCCGCGCCGTGGGGCTCCATGCCCATGCCACTAATGGCAAAACCGGCGAACCCGGCGCCCTCTTCGGCGACGGTCTTGAGGCCACAAATCGGCACCGACTTGGTTTTCGCCGCACCGTGAATATCGACAAACTGCGCAAGCACGTACTTGATCCCGTGCTTATCGATGATGCGCTGGGTTTCTGCTGGCAGCATTACTCGTCACTCCTGGCGAAAGGCAAAACAGTGAGGGTTGGCCTTAACCGTCTTTTTATTCCTAAAAAGAAAGTTAGTTTCCCAATAGGAATGCAAAGCCCTTGCCAGAGTTGTCAGCGCTGCGTCAAAACGCCTCCAGTGGCGTTTTCGTGCTGTCTATATGGGAAAATTCTTTTCCCGGTGGGAATATGGCCAATGATCCGCTAGCCTGTAACCAGCTTTTTGCACTTTCTCAGTGCGAAACTATTATTACTGAACGGAAAGTGTGCAGGACTGAATGACGATGCCAACCGAACCCGCTCCACGGCTCAAGCTTGAGCAATACTTGGGCATGCAGATAAAGCGCCAACGCCAGGCTCAGGATTTGAAGTTGTCCGACGTGGCCAAAATTGCCGATATCAGCCAGGGCATGTTGAGCAAAATCGAAAACGCCCAGGTCTCTACCAGCCTCGATACCTTGAGCCGTCTGTGCGACGTGCTCGGTTTGCCGATGTCCAAGCTGTTCAGTGAATACGATCAGCAGGACGGCAGCGCGCTGCTGGTCAAGGCCGACCAAGGCATGGAAGTGGTGCGCCGGGGCACCGAGAAAGGCCATACCTATCACTTGCTCAACCACACACGCGGCCCGAAAAAGAGTTTTGAGGCGTACATGGTGAGCATGGACGACGCCAGCGAAGAGTTCCCGACCTTCGCCCATCCGGGCACCGAGTTTTTGCATTTGCTGGAAGGCGAATTGATTTATCGCCACGGCAACCAGTTGTACCGCATGCAGGCGGGCGACAGCCTGACCTTCGAAGGCGACATCCCCCACGGGCCAGAACAACTGGTGCAAGTCCCGATTCGCTTGTTGTCGATCATGAACTACGGCAACGACAAGGAATAAGCCCTTCCCTCTTTGGCTGCCGCCCCGTCTTCGATACCGCATTGTCGCGCAGCAAAAAGGCCACCGAATATCTTCAGCATCCCCCAATCGGTTCCCTCTCCTTCGGGAGAGGGCTAGGGTGAGGGGCTCTTAGATCAAGATCAAAAGATCGCGAGCAAGCTCGCTCCTACAGATTGCATCTTTCACCCCGCCTAAAATTCCTGCCAGTTAAAAAACATTCTTAAAACTTCTGGACGCGGCGCGGGCATTCCCCTATAAAGCCAACATTCAGGAATATTTTATTCCCATCAAGAAAGTACGTTCCGCCTCGAGAACGGCTGTGCTGATGTCTTTTTTCGCCCTGCGATGAGCTGCCACTACCTTCCCGAGGATGTGTCATGCAACACGAAAAAAACCATTTCATCATCAAGGTTACGTGTCCGGCGGTGTCTGGCATCGTTGCTGCCGTGACCACGTTTCTGGCGGACAACGGTTGCTACATCGGGGAGATGGCGCAATTCGACGATGAGTTCAGCGGGCGCTTTTTCATGCGGGCCGTGTTTCGCTTCAACGATGAGCAGGCCGCTGACCTTCAGCAGATCAAAGACGGGTTCAGTGACGTTGCCGCCGCCTTCGACATGACTTGGGAACTCCACGACACCCGCCAGCCGATGCGTGTGTTGCTGATGGTGAGCAAGTACGACCATTGCCTGGGCGACTTGCTGTACCGCTACCACAAGGGCGAGGTCGACATGACCATCACCGCCATTGTTTCCAACCACCTCGACCTGCGGCCCATGGCTGAGCGCGAGGGTATCCGCTTCATTTACCTGCCCGTCAACAAAGACACCAAGGCCCGGCAAGAAGCCGAACTGATGAAAATCGTCGACGACACCGGCACCGAGCTGGTGGTGTTGGCGCGTTACATGCAGATCCTCTCCGACGACCTGTGCCAACAACTGTCAGGCCGGGCGATCAATATCCACCATTCGTTCCTCCCCGGCTTCAAGGGCGCCAAGCCGTATCACCAGGCCTGGCAACGCGGGGTAAAGCTGATCGGTGCCACCGCGCATTACGTGACCAGCGACCTGGACGAGGGGCCGATCATTGAGCAGCAAGTGCAACGGGTCGATCACGCCCATTTGCCCGAAGATCTGGTGGCAATCGGGCGCGACACCGAAACCGTGGCGCTGTCCAGGGCGGTCAAATACCACCTTGAACATCGAGTGTTTCTCAACCAGGACAGAACGGTGATTTTCCGGTGAATACGCCCCTTTTGATTGACGGTAAAGCCGCCGCCACACGCGTGTTGCAGCAAGTGCGCGAAGACGTGGCCAGCCTCTACGAGCAGGCCATTGAGCCCACCCTGGCGGTGATACTGGTGGGTAACGACCCGGCCAGTCAGGTGTATGTGCGCAACAAGGTGCTGCGCGCCGAAGAGGTCGGTATTCGTTCGCTGGAACATCGCCTGCCGAGCGACACCACAACTGAGCACTTGCTGCAATTGATCGACCGTTTGAACGCCGACCGTTCGGTTCACGGTGTGTTGTTGCAACTGCCCCTGCCCGCGCATATCGACGAACTGCGCGCCCTGCAGGCCATCAGCCCGGACAAGGACGTCGACGGTTTCCACAGTGACAACGTCGGCGGGCTGAGCCAGGGCCGCGCGGTGCTGGCGCCCTGCACCCCCAGCGGCTGCCTGTATT
>NZ_WIWK01000016.1:0-68037 GCF_009600165.1 Pseudomonas sp. FSL R10-0399 | reverse complement strand
CCGCTGCGCTTTCAAGGGCAGTACTTCGACACCGAAACCGGGCTGCACTACAACCGCTATCGGTACTATGATCCGCAAGTCGGACGGTTTATCAGCAAGGACCCGATAGGGTTTGCGGGTGGGCTGAATGTCTATGCGTATGCGCCGAATCCGGTGGGGTGGGTTGATCCGTTTGGGTTGAGCTCATGCCCTTGTGAGCGTGACTGCGAAAAAATTCTTGCCGATGCTGGGCTGGATGTTGATACACACAGCAATCTGACAAAAAGAAACAAAGGCACACAATATGACTCTCATCACATTTACCAAGACAACACAGTCGCCTCTGTACCCGGCTACAACCGTAACTCAGCAATCGCCATTACACTTCAAGGAAGGAATGCAGACAGGACAACCCGAGGTTCACAGCATTACAACGCCTCTCAGGCTCAAAACAATAGTAGTTCTGGCGGTTTAGTTGGCTCTGAAACCGTAGTAGCTTTTAAAGCACTACGTTCTGCTGGAATTGGCAGCCATGAATCAAAATGCGCAGTCTTGAAGGCTCGAGGCTACTTAGGTGGACTTGGAGCAAGCGCAGGGACAACAACCAACCTTCCCCAAAATAGAAGAGGCCGATGACAATGCTCATAAAAAGAGAAATTTTATTCGAATTATCCTATAACAGGATCGAAGACTTCATAGACATGTTCAACAAAAAAAATCTTGCCGGACTTGAAGACCAATTCGGTATGAGCCCCGCAATATATAATGAAGCGCGCGAGTACATGGACGATTATTTCGACACTAAAAACTATCAATTAAAGACACCACCAAAAAAAGAGACCTCGGCCCACCTCCTAGAAGAAAAATTTTTTGATATCTATGGAGTCGATGAAGATACAGACTGCTGGAGAATATACTGCAAACTATTTAGCGAGAGTGGCGAAGAAGAAATTTCAGCTAATTTCGACCTGATTCACGACAGAGAAAATTTTAAACTTATATATTTATATACTGCTTCATAACAAGTTGAGTGTAGAAATGAAAAATATAGCTCGTCTTTACGACAGCACCGACCACGGTGGAGCTGTCATCAAATCCATCCCCCTATCTCAACGGCAAACCAATGGCGGGTAATCGCAAGCTAGTGATGTGCCCCTTATGTAAGGGGCCTTTCCCTATTGTCTAGGGCAGCAGCACCTATTCCGTGAGCGAAATTACTGCCGTCTCGGACGCCATGAAAACCGCCTGCGGTGCCAGCCTGATCGCCACAGGCTCGCACGCATCGGTTCATCGCTGAACATACAGTTCATCGCTCTTTAACAGCCCAATAACATTGGCCCAGCGCTGCCAATGCCTGCGCACTTGCTACCCTCTCGGCCGTTTGCTCAGCGTCACCACCCGCCGCCCAAGCTCCTCGACAACCTGCTGCGCGACTACGTCTGCCAGCACTACACCTACGACGCCCGCGGCAACCTGCTTGAACGCCTCGACAACGGCAAAAAAGCCCGTTTCACCTGGGACCTCTACGACCGCCTGACCCGCTACGAAGACGACCGCCTCAACGCCGACTTCGCCTACGACGCACTGGGGCGACGCGTAGCCAAATACTCCAAAGCCCACTGCCCGCCCGGCGCCGGCCCGGCGTGGATCGAGCAGCAACAGCGCACGCTCAACGCCCAATACGACTGCGGCCGAAACATCTACGGCTGGGACGGCGACACCCTCGCCTATGAAACACGCTACAGCGACAACCCCGGCGAACGACGCCTGATCCACTACTTCTACGAACCAGGCAGCTTCATCCCCGTCGCCCAAACCGTCGAAAACCGCAACCTGTCGCTAGTGCGCGAGCCAAGCCATGAAAACGGCTACCACATCGACCGCGACCCGCTGTGGCAACACCAACCCGTGGCGAAACCATTCAACGCCATGGCCTGGTACCAATGCGACCACCTCGGCACGCCCATGGAACTCACCGACCAACGCGGTGAGATCGCATGGAGTGGGACGTATCAAGCGTGGGGGCTAGCCAAGGAAAAGCGTACCGACAGCGCAACTCGCGAAAACATCCGCAACCCGCTGCGCTTTCAAGGGCAGTACTTCGACACCGAAACCGGGCTGCACTACAACCGTTATCGGTACTATGATCCGCAGGTCGGACGGTTTATCAGCAAAGACCCGATCGGGTTTGCGGGTGGGCTGAATGTCTATGCGTATGCGCCGAATCCGGTGGGGTGGGTTGATCCGTTTGGGTTGAAAAAAGGATCCGGAAGTAGAAACTGTAGCTGCGATCAATCTTCACCACCTAATCCAGATGGCAGAAGAGGTAAAGAAAGCACTCGTGAGCATATAGACAGCGTCTCTTCAGAGCTTGAGTCACGAGGCTGGAACGTTACCCATGGAGGTAACGGCCTTGGAGAGGAGTATTTGCCGGGCTCTGGAGGCGGGAGAAAAGGCTCTTCATACCCAGACATCACTGCGGCAAAAGGTGATCGAGTACTGAGGGTCAATACCGTTGATACGCGAAGAGACGGAGTGACGCCTACAACACGAGAATCACGCAATGCACAAAGAATTCGATCCCAAAGACCTACAGACCACTTGCTCCTGATACCAAAGCCAAAGGGCAAATAAAGATAAAGCTAAGCGAATAAATTTTTTTGCACTAAAAAACGATATAAGCTCTTTGATTGGCGAGATTGAGCGTGTAACAAAAATCAGAGCAATACCTATAGGAGATGTCTCCAAAGAGCAGATGAAAAACCCCATCAGCTTAGCGAACATTCCGAATCTGGGAGTTTCGCCTTCCCCTGATAACGCACTCAATCCCGCCTACTTAGTCTGGGCAACTGACGACGACATACGCGCACGCGAGGTTAATTTAAAAGGCGGAGGGATAAGAAATATAGTCGATCAAAGAAACAACCCTCAAACAGTAGTCCTCCGGCCTGGCGGAGAACGCCCCGAGGGAGGAATAATTTGCGGAGAGATCTCTACAATATATGACACAGCAGAGAGTCTAGATCTATACAGGCTATTTGAAAAATTAATAAAGATGAACTTCACAAAAATTAAATCATATTACGTTGGCATTGAGGCCAGCAGAGCCCTCCAAAGCGGAGTTAGATTGACATCCAACATTAACTCACCAACTGAGTATGATTTAACCATCGATTAAAACTATTATATATTTTTAAAAGCATTTTCTACCTCAATGAACTCATCGACTACTACGGAGTTCTAATCGAATCCATCCCTCACACCCTATCTCAACGGCCAACCATTGACGGGTAATCGCAATCTGGTGATGTGCCCCCCCTGATGTAAGGGGCCTTTCTCTTTTGCCGAAGGCAGCAGCCCCTATTCCGTCAACGGAGTTCCTGTCGCTTTGGACGGCATGAAAACCGTCTGCGGCGTCAGCCTGATCGCCACAGGCTTTCGCGCAGTGGTTCATCGTTCTTTAACAGCCCAGTAACATTGGCTCAGCGCTGCCAATGCCGATGGTGTACGCACTTACGACCGGCTCGGCCGTTTGCTCAGCGCCACTACCCTGAAGGGCGAAGAAACCTTCGCCTTTGACCCGGCCAGCAACCTGCTAGACCCCAAGGCCCCGCGCCGACCCATCCACCACCCGCCGCCCAAGCTTCTCGACAACCTGCTGCGCGACTACGTCGGCCAGCACTACACCTACGACGCCCGCGGCAACCTGCTTGAACGCCTCGACAACGGCAAAAAATCTCGCTTCACCTGGGACCTCTACGACCGCCTGACCCGCTACGAAGACGACCGCCTGACCGCCTACTTCGCCTACGACGCACTGGGGAGACGGGTAGCCAAATACTCCAAAGCCCACTGCCCGCCCAGCCCCGGCGCCGGCCCGGCGTGGATCGAGCAACAACAGCGCACGCTCAACGCCCAATGCGACTGTGGCCGAAACATCTACGCCTGGGACGGCGAACTTGGCCTATGAAAGCCGCAACGGCGAAACCACTTTGCGACAACGCAAAAAAAGGTGTTTTTCCACTGTAGACGGCTATAGCCCACACTTGACGAGGCTGCACATCGAAAAAAGGGGCTGTGGCCAATTAGTCAGCGCTCTTGCTCAATAGGCTCTATCAAAGAAGCTGAATGATTAGGTAAAGACAATCATCGGATCTGACCATGCAGGAAGAGAACTGGCTCTACACTTTAGGCAATGCCACTTGCTTGCTTGGAACTGATTTCTGAGCAGGATCATAGAGCAGCAACTCTGGGGATGTTGTTTCTGGCTAAAGAGGTGACTTATGTCGATTTCAATTGGCATTGTGCGGACGCTGTGTGGCCTCTTCTCTTTTAAGCGAACCACTACGCCTCGCCGGCTCAGTCGCGATGAAGCCAGCCTGATTGAGCACTACCGCCTGCTGTCTGAGTCAGACCGCATTGCGATGCGTTACCTGTGTACTTCGCTAAAAGAAATTTCCCGCTTCTAAAACGCGGGGATGCCTATGGACTGCTGAGCTACACACATAGAGACATCGAACAAGGTTGTGGGGGTGGCGAGAAATCGCAACGAGAAGGAGGCTGACTCTGAGGCACCTCTGATTGCGGAAACCATGGCCGCCCTGCAGCCCCATTTCCCAAACCCCAGAAACGACAAAGCCCGCTAAAAGCGGGCTCTGTCGGTGTGACAATATGGCGGAGGCGTAGAGATTCGAACTCTAGGACCTGTTACAGTCGACGGTTTTCAAGACCCCTATGCATATATATACAGCACTGGGCTTGTAGGAAATTTCTAGTACCAATACTTCAATGGTGGCGATTGGCTGGAAGCCGCGTTCTGTGCGGGGAGATTTTTTGGTTTTGGGACTACTTTTACCCTATCAATTGCTCACAATGATTGGGAGTCGTAGTGCCAAGGAAGCTGCAACGAATTTACAATCCTGAGCCCAAAAAATTCAGCATCCATTCATGATCTATCTCATCAAAGAACTGCGTGATATCCGCATACAATATCCAGTTCACCTTCTAGCACTTCAGCGCGATCGTCAACGCATACAACGGGTCGTGATGGCTACACCCCATCGAAACCATACCCCTCCAGAATGCCCTAACTCCAAGATGCTCGGGCAATATAACCTTTATAACTCAGGGAATTTTAAACTATTAGCTTATAGCGTAGCCCCCTTAAAGAAAAGGACTTTTATTTATTATCTAATTTAATGAACTCATGCTCACCTTTATCTCTCGGACTGAGGAACCCGGAGACTCCAAAAGCAATCAAAGGGAAAAGCAACGGTAATATAACTGTGTAGTTAAACGCACCAAAAATCGTGCTAAAGAGGTACAACTTATTAGAAAACAAACCTCGAGTTGAGTCCTCATAGTCAGGGCCAAAAATATTAGACAATATTGCAAACACGCAAGCCAATACCATGATTATACCGAGAGCATTTTCTTTGTATCTCGCAAACTCTAACACCCCAAGAAAATTCATTTTAAGAAAATATCGAGAGCATATACCACCCCATAGCAACATCATCACAAACAGAGCTAGATCCTTCTCATAAATCCATGCAGTTTTTTTTAGAAATGGAAGTTCTTTATTCTCAACAAAATAAGCTTCTGCTCTTTCGATTACAGGTAAAAAGCGGTGCAAGTCATTATGGATAGCGATGTCGCTATAAAAAATTCCAATGCTAGTCAACCACGCTAAGGCGAGATAAACAACCCAACCATACAAAAGCGGCTTTATTGTCATTAAATATATTTATCCTAATCTTAGGGAACATTCTTTCTGTTGCACTAACATGAATTAGCCTAAAAGGCTCGCACCACTAATGATAATCATTACCTACATAATGATACATATAAATGAAATTCTCTAGCTAAACCTTCAAGAAATTCACCAATTGTAGGAAATATCTAGTCCAAATACTCCAATGGCGGCGACTGGGTGGATGTCGCGTTCTGTACGGGCAGGGTTTGGCTTTAGAACTACTCGCACCCTACCAATCGCGTACAAGGATTAGGAATCCTTGTGCGCTGGAAGCTACAGCGGATTTGCAACCCGGTAGGAAAACTCAAGCGAGCCGCGGATTACAGCCAGTTTCCTTTCCGAAACTATAGTTATATGCTTGCTCTGTAAGCCGCGTAAAATCTGGGTGCAATCTCTTGTTTCGGAACTGTTTACAAACTTCCTAGATGTGCTTAAACGCCTAAATTTGATAAACCACCCACAGACTCCTACAACATATTGTCATAGCGCCGATTATTTCCGCACATTCCAGTCTTTTTCAACTCTGAAGGATCTGCAATTTGTGCAAATAAACCCTATTTTCACCGAGCGAGTGAATCGATGGCCACACTTCTTACATCGGAAGAAATACGGAGGGCCTGAAACAAAACCATTCATGATTGTTTCTTCTTCAGCACCATCTTACCTGTCTCGTATGAGATTTCTTCGTAGCCCTTGAACAAAGCAATAATGACGGCCAATCCAATAGAAGCGGCGGCAATGATTGCTGCGACTTCCAACCCCGTCAACGTTGCAATTGGCACTGCAGCTGCCATAGAAAGCCCTCCAGTAAAAGGAGTTGCAGCGAGAGCAGTGGCCAACAGAGCAATAGTTATCCCTCCCGTTTTAGCGACCGCCTTGGCTCTTTTGAGCCTGTCGGCAAGGCTGCCTTCTACGATAATCTGAGAAGATCCAGAGCTTTTGGCAGATTCAAGCTCAGCTTTTGTTCTCACAATGACGGTTTGCATATTAATACCTTACTCATTTTTGCAATCCACACTACCACAAAAACTTTTAGAGCCGCCAACTATGGTATTGAAACTCGCCTCGCAAGCAAATCCGGCCCGACGACTTGCTGTAAGCGCTGCCGCCAGCTCTCCCGCATATCCATCAGCCTCTGCTCGCAACTCGGCGAGCAGATCGACAAGGTTTTCGATTGTCTTGCCTCGCTCGGCAAGGCGGGTATTGAGGATTCCTTTGTCGGCAAGTAGTTTTCCGACTTGGTTGCGCAGCCGCTCACCGTCAGCACGCTGCAAATCAGCAAGAGCTTCATCCTTCTGTTTCTGTTCAGTTGCATCAGTGCGAACCTTTTCAATTTCACGTTGCCGCTGCATCTCGATCGCACGAGCGTCCTCGCTGGCTTTCGTCGTGGCAGTGGCTATGTCGGATTTGTAGTCAGCGAATTCCTTACGGACTTCGGCCAGTTGCTTGCCATAACGCCAGGCGTCAACTTTCCAGGTGGCAAAACAAGCAATAGCCAGCAGTAACGCAAGGCCCAGCAAGCGCACCGGGCTCATGCCAGCACCTTCAACGCCCGAGCGTAGATTGCTTGGCGATCGGCTAACCCCGTCAGCCCGCCGTTCACGCGCCGGGTGATGGTTTCAAGATCGCCCTTGTCGGCAAGCGAGTTCAGCCCGTTGATGGACCAGAACCACGCGGCGGCCATGCAGGCGTGCTGAGGCTTTTCCAGCAGTTCAGGCTGTGTGAGCAGGTCCAGACCCAGCGCCTCACCGCACAGGCGGTAATTGGTCTTGCCGGTGAGCTGAATCAGGCCGCGCCCGCGATACTTCCAGCCGTCGCCCGGCGCGGTGCTGCCCATGCGATCGGCGTAGACGTTGTTGGCGATCTGCTCAGGCTTTCCGGCAAGGGTCAGGCCCAAGGTATTGGGCTTGTTGCGCTGTCTATCCTTGATCAACACCTTGACGTAGCCGCCCTTGCCGTCCGACTCGGCGTAGCGATTGGGCCAAGTGTTGGCCAGCCCGTCAGCGCTGTAGTTCAGATTCTCCACCAGGCGCGTCAACTGGCCGGACTCATGGCCGACCTGCGCGATTAAGGCCGCAATGCGCTTCTGGCCGACGATCTGGTACCGGTTCATTGCGGTGTTTAAGACAGGAACAAAAACGCCGGCAACTTGGCCGGCGTTCGGGAGGATCTGCAGCAGCTGCTGCGATGTGATGGGCATGGGTTTCTCCGGTCGCAAAAAAGCCCGCTCGATGACGGGTCTGGTTTGAAGGTAGCGGTCAGTCGAACAAGAGCGCTCTGGCCTCATCGGCGGACAATTTAAGATAGTACTTCTCGATCAATGCCTTTACGGCAAAATCATTGCTGAGGTAGCCGCCGATAGCGATCTGCTTGCGATAGGCCTTGACCTCACACCAGCAGCGGTAGGGCCGGACGAACTTGTAAAGCAGTTGGTGCAGGAGTGGCGCTAGGCCAAACAGCGGAAAAACCGAGTTCGAAACCAGCAGCGTCAGCAGTGCGCTCAGTAAAAAGCCGATGGCCATGGCCGCATACCACTGCCGCACGTGCGTTTTTTCGTGCTCGATCAGACCGGTATCGTCTTTGTATTTGGGACGAATGCGAATCAGCGGACCTGAAGCCAAACCACCAAACTGTTCCGGCAACCTATCGCTGTACTTAACCCAGTAATAACTCATAGTGCAGGCCTTTTTCTAGGCGTAAAAAAAAACCGGCAACGAGCCAGGCGCAAGGGAGGGCCTATAGCAACATTAGGCGGTAGCAAAGGAGGCATACTTAACGCTGACCACCAGTGCCGCGTTGAGTGCGCCTCTGTAATCCCCAGCAACGGCGGTGACCCCGTTCCATAGACGGGCGTAGTATTCCCCTCCCACACCACTGGCTACCAAATAGTAGGCCGTTCCGCCGATTGTGACGTATCCAGGCAACAACGAGACGTCAGGATTGGTGTTGATACGCGTCTCACCATCCCCGCCAACGTTGTATAGAGAAAACGCCCCCCCCCAAGCGCCGGGAGAGGTCAGTACACTCTTAAGCTGTTCAAAATCAACACCTAGATCAGCGTTATTGGAGATTGAACGTAATGTACCTCTGAAAGTTTGATATTGAGATGTAGCAAACTTAGGGTTTGAAATTGGCGGGGTAAGTTGCGGACGCCCGTCACCAGAAAGAGAGGCCTCATAAATATACTGATCAAGAATTGTGCTCTTAACAATCTGACTGGCGGATGAGCTGTGATTAACGATATACCGCCCAATGCGCCGATGGGTGTTACCACTACCAAGTTTAATACGATCCGTACCCGTCGAGCAGGTTATTGAGTCAAACAAGTTATCGAAAGCCACACCATCAACAAACGCGTGCCCGGACGAGTTATTAAAGGAAACCCCGTAACTGCTAGTCCCGTCCTCTTTCCCGGTTATGCTACCTCCTAAGATTTTTCCGTACAGCGCACCGGAATTTATACGGTTTAACTTAACGCCACCGATGCAGTTTTTAATGTTCGGGTTGTTGATGTACCAGTTAGAAAAGGACTCCATAAAAATTCCGCAAGGGCCCCCATCAAGAATAGGGTTAGTGATGGCCGCATAACCCACGAAGCCAGGCGACAACCCTGCGCCTGGATCATTGCCATAAACGTCGATGCAATTATCCCCGCAGTTTGTGACCCATGGCGTATCCGCAATAAAGCTCTTGACCCGCGTGCCCTGCAAGCCGATACCGCCGCAGTTCCAGACCCGCGAACCACTTGATATGAACATCACAGTATCGGTCATACCCGCCTGAGAGGGGTTAGGCCGGCACATGGCACCGTGACGGGTAACATCGTGAATTCGGGCATTCAGACCAATCGTCACGTTTTGCACGCCAACCAACAACACCCCGCTGACGGTACCGGTGGTGCTGGCCGCATTGCCGTCGATTTCGATGTCGATAATGACTTCCCCGGCGATCCTTGTGACGTAGGGGTTACCAATGACGGCTCCGTCGGTCTTGCCCTGCGCTGATATCAGAACCAGCCCGCCCGGCCCCCAAAACTTTATGGAGGCCTTCAGGCACACCGCCACGGCACCGGCGGAGTAGGCGTTTGCTACAGATGGAGCCGCAGGGTCCAGTGACACTGGATACTTCCTGTCAAAGTAGATTTCTTTACGGCCAACTGATGCACAGTAATCAATAGCCGCTTGTACGGCGGGACGCCAATCCCAAGTCTGCCAGTTCAATGGATCGCCTTTGTAGGTAATGACGTGCCGAAAAGACCAGACCGTGACCGAGGTAGATTCCGCCAACTCCCCGGCCAAGCCCGCGGTTTGCTCCCGGGATAGACGGGCTTGCTTAGCTATCGAAGGTACCGGACCCGACTCAGTTTCCACGTCAAACTGATCGTCACCGTGTATGTATTCTTGTTGCTTTTTGGACGCAGCACCGGACATAGCCGCCGCTTCCGCGATCTGGCCGGTGTAGACTTCCAGCGCTGATACATCAGTCATTCAATTTCTCCAGGCACAAAAAAACCCGCAAAGGCGAGCCGTCTAAATTATGGGGTTTAGCGGTTAGAAGCCGGGGGCTTTACCAATCGCGCGCCAGTGAACGGTTGCGCTGAAGGCGCCGGTATCGTTGAAGATTTTGTACTGGGTAGCACTGACAGCAAATGCGCCGGCCGCGTTGCCATCGTTATCAATAGGGTTCGCCGTCACCTTGTTACCAAAGCAGTTGTAGACCTCGGCAAAAGGCCTTGGGAAGTCGATAGCCGCCGTTGTCGAGTCCGGGCCACACTCACCGCTTCCCCATTGCTCCAGGAGCCCAGTGGCTGAATCCAGACGCCAACCAGTAGCCGCCATCAGCGCAGTGTTTTTGTCCTGCTTGTTCTTGGCCAAGTTGTCGATAGCGCCCTGCAGGTCTGACACAAAGGCGTTGATTGCCAATTTTGTATAGGCATCGCCGATGCCATACCCGGCCAACGTAATGGCGTTGTTGGCCTTCTTCGATAGCAGCCAATCGTCTTCAGTCTTCGTGTACGCGTCGAGAATGCCGTACGCGGCCAAAGTTGTGGCTTTCTGCGGGAAGCGCTCACCAAAGGCCTGAATAGCCTTGAGAAACTGCGTATTGTCCTCGGCATCAAGCTTGGGCAAGTAAGCCAAAATGAAGTTGGCCAACTCGTTCTGAATCATGTTCAGCCATTCCGCCTTGAGCGGCGTAGGGGCCACGCCACCGGCAACGGTGCCGTAACGGAACTGCCCCAAGGGCGCGACTAGCGGCGTCCACGCTGAAATTCTTTCCATCTTATGAACCCTCAGCGCCGGCGACGGCGGCCGGCGCCACGTAATGAATGGCGTTAAACAACTGATCAACTGTCGACGTGAGGTTCTCTACAACGTCCTTGCCGAAGCTCAGCACCACGTCTGTGTATTCCGGCGCCTCATGCTGTAGCCGGCAATCCAGCGTTGCCGCTGCATCCGTGCCGAAGGCTTCGAGCGGTGCCGAGGCAATCCAGCTCCAGGGCCAGCCATCGCCGTACAGAAAATCGCCCACGCTAGCCGGGCCAACCCGGCACGGCCGGAACTCTTCAATCTGGATCGGCACGCCACTTTGAACACCCAGGCGCTGATAAAAACTTAACTGAGGCGCGCCGGTGGCCGTCAGCTTGGCTATGACCGCCGCGCGGCGTTGCTCAAGGGTCTGCGACCCCGGCACCACGCACATGTCAGGCAAACCCAAGTAGCCCTCCCACACGGACAACAGGACGGTGGAGGTCGCTGGGTTTAACTCCAGCAACAGCGCCTCGTTGTTTTGATCAACCCGGGCCAGCTCCGGGGCAAGGGCTGCCAGCATCTGTGCCAAGTCGGGCTGTAGTTCCAGATCGAACGCCGGCCCCGGCGGCAACAGTTGTTGCAACTGCTGGAAGTAGCTCGCCTCAATCACGTCCATGTGAACACCCCAGGCACCGCCACCTGATTAGGCTTGATCACCACATCAGTCACCGGTTCAAACAACACATGATTGGTTTCCCCCGGCGTGTTGCTGATCGCGGCGCCAACGTGCGTTTTCAGCAGTGTTTTACCGGGGCTGCCTTCGTCATCAATTAGCACCTGCAACGACTGTTCAACAGCTGCACGCAGCGCCGTACTGTCAGGCGTCACGCTCAGCCTGAAATTGATCGGCAAGGGCTCAGGGGCCAGCGCGTAAACCTCAGACGTCACCGGGCGTTTCTGATCCAGGTAGGCTTGCACTTCGGCCACTTGGGCCGCCGTGGGTATCAGATCCGGGTCACTGTCGCGCACAAATACCAGGCCAAACGTGCCCGGCCCCATCCAGCGCGGCAAGGCCCACGCCCGTGTCACCCCCGGCACCTCCAATGCCCACTCCACAAAGTCCGCACCGCTACCGACCTTGCTGGGGTTCTTGAAGGCCGCCTGAACCCGCGCCCTTAGCGCCTCAATGCTTTCCTGATCGGCGCCGCCCACGATGCCGTCAGGGCCGATCACGGCGGTAGAGCTGACACCAAGAACGGGCGTCACTGCCGTGAGGCTGCCGCCCTCGATGTTGCCAATGGTGCCAATGTCCTCGGCGACCACCTTCAAGCGTGCCCGACCGCCCACCAGCGTGGCTGATTCAGCGACCACGTAGCGGCGGCCATCTTTGGACTGGTAGAGCTGGCCAGCGTCCACCAGGGCACCGTTAGCCCCCTCAACCTCAGCAAGCCCACCCGCTGAAACAGCCGGTGTCGGGCCGTCCTCCAAACGCCAATCCGCCCAGTTGAGCAACATGGCTTCGTCACACGTTGCCGGGTTGGACTGGCGAGCGACCCAGCTTTGAAAGCCATACAGCTCAAACGCGGCGCCACTGAGCGCGCGGGCCGCCACCTTGGCGTCAGCACGGCGCAGCGCGTCCGGGGCGTTGCGCTCAAAGTCGGCCTCCGTGCGCTTGATCAGCGCTGGCAGCGTCGGTATCTCATACGCCATTGATCAGCCCCCACGTGTCATTGAAATTCAGTTCCAGCGTTTCGCCGTGCAGCTCGATCAGCGTCACCCGTAAATTCATGCGGTCGTGGCCTTGGCGCTCTGCCGTTACCGTAACGCGCGTCAAAACCCCGTCATCGACCAGCCAGGCCAACGCCTCATTGGCGTAGGCTTCGGCGTCCTTTAGCGTGTCAGCCACCAACGTGCGGCGCGATAACAGCCACAGGCGCGACCCGATTTTGTCGCCGGCAACAGACGGCACGCTGTCGCCCCACCAGCCCTTTCGGTCGCTGTCATCCACCACGTCATCAGGCCCCGCGCGGCGCCACGTAAACAGGCTGATCGTCACGGCACGGCGTAAGGTTTCCTCACGCGTCATGCCCCACCCCCGACCGGCGGGCCGCTCTGTTTTTCGCCCACTTCAACACCGTCATGCAGGTGTTTCATCTGGCTGACCCCGCCGGCGATCTGATCCCCGGCCGACTCAATACGCCCGGTCGTGGTGATCACCGGCGTGTCAAAGTTCACGGCCTCAGACGCCTTGACGTTCAACGTCACGGTTTCAATGTCGATCACACGATCACGCTTGAAGTGAATGAGATCGCCTTCGTCTGTGTAGATGGCCACCTCACCCGGCTTGAGCCCCTGCACGCGAAAGCGGCGGTCTGACACCATGATCACCACCCCGTGGCTGCGGTCGCCGCCGATAAAGCCTGCCAGCGCTTCGGCGCCGCTTTGCGGGCAAGACGTGAACCCGTAGGGCTCCAGGTGTTCAACCCCGTCCTTGACCTCACCGGCCAACAATCGCAGTTGAAGGCTTTGCAGCTTGCTGGCCGAGCTGGCCAAGGCCACCACGCCGCGTGCTAAAACGTTTGCTAGGCCGTTTCTCATGGCTTGTAGTCCGCTGGCAGTAGGTATTCGAAGTTGTCCGTAGACTTGCCCTTCTTGAGCTTTCGCTTTTCGTAAGCGTCGTTCGGTTCGGGCAAGAAGGTCTCAGGCGGGGCCACCGTGATTTTTGCCGTGGTGCCTTCCTTGCCCAGCTCGTAGCTGATCTCACTGATCAACATGTCACGATCAAACCCAATGAGCGGATCCACCAGCCGCACAATCATGTTGTGCTGCCACAGCGCCCCATTGCTTTGTCGCCACCCCTGAATGGTGTAACTGACCGTCAAGGCCTTGCCGATAGCGTTTGCCCGCTCCCACTCCACCCGCTTACGGGCTATCGCTTCGCTCGACTGGCCTGACTGGTTAATGACCTTCACCCGGCGCCGCTTGATACGCTCGTCAACGATCCGCGCTTCGATCTCGCTGGCCTCAGCCCCAAAGCTGGTGTCCGTGCCGCTGCGCTGCCCCTTGCTGACGTACTCGGAAAAGACGTTGGAAAAGTCCAGACTGGTTTCACCGGACAGCACGTTTTTCCCCAGCTCCAACGTGTCGACCGCACGCCCAGCGCTGCCCGGACTGGCGATCACTAGGCGCCCTTCGGCATCGTCGGTGCTGAACAAAAGTGACTGCGTTAACAGCCGGTCGATGCTTTCAAAGGCCGTCTCCCCCGGCTCAATCGTGTGGTCTTCGATGCCCTCGCTCGTCTTGGCATCGTTAACCACCTTGATTCCGTACTCACCCGCAATGGCCGACACGATCTTTTGCACGCTTTGGCCACGCCACTGGCCCGGCTTGTTAACCGCGCCGCAGTCCACCAGATCCGCCGTGCAAGAGCGACCGGCAACGCTCAGCGTTATCGAGTCAGCGTCATAACGGATCGGCGTCGAAAACACGTAACCCGTTAACACCAGGTCTTGGCCAATGCGCAGTTCCAGCGCTTCGCCCTGACGGATTCTGATCGGCACGTCACCACCACCCGGCCATCGCCAGGTGATCCCCAGGGTAAAGTCCCGCGCCTGTCGCTCAATGCCCGCCCCAATGCTGACCGACAACCAACCGGCGTAGTCATGCCCACCCACGCTCAGGGTGACTTTGTTTATGTCGCTCATTGCTAGGCCTTCGCTACTTGAAGTTCTGTTGCAGGCACAAAGCCCGGGTGACGTACGCGGTTACGCGTAACGATTTCGCCACTGCGCAGCGCATCGCCATACAACGCATGGGCCAACACCAGAGACGAGACCGTCTCAATCGGCGCATAGGTGCGCAGGCCTACGCCACTTCGGGCTACTTCGGTCAGGTGCCGATCAAGGGCCAGCCGAACGCCGCTCAGCACGCCAAAGTGTTCTGGCTGGCTGTCACCGGCAACAGACCACAACGCGTCACTGATCGCGTCACGCGCGTCCAGAACGTCATCCGCGACCGGAATAGTCGTTTCGACCGAACTACCCGCCTCGACCGTGGCGCCTTGCTGGGCCAGTTGCACGTCCAGGTCAGCGGGATCACTGACGCCTGCATTGACCGCTATCGGGACTTGAGCCATGTCCTGCAGCAAATCCAAGAGCGCGGCATCTTGAACAAGCCCGATCACCGCCGCCTGAATCGTGGCCACGTCCTCGTTATCCGTAACGGGCGCTGACGCCTGCAACGTCGACACCGCCGATGCCTTGGCACTGCTACCCGAAAACGAGCCATCAGCCCCGTAGCCGCTAAACGTGCGCTCGCCGCCCATAATGCCGCCCAGCAGACTGGACGAAAGCGCACCCGGGGCGTTGAGAATCGAATACACAAACGCATCCAGATCTGCCACCACACTGGAAAAGGGTTTGAGCAGGCCGATCCCGAAGGCGTAGGCGCTGGATACCGCCGAGCGCACCGCGCTGATCCGTTGCCGCGCCAGATCAACCTTGCCCATGGCATCGTCAAAACGACCCTTCGCGGACTCCAACAAGCCCGGCGACTGCTCAGCCAATAGGCGCCGCGTATTGGCCGACTGCACAGGAAAGGCCAGCATGCCGTCGATGAACACCATGCTAAAGCGCACCATGCCCTGCTCGTTGCGCACATGGGACACTTCACAATCGCCGGCAGTGACCGTCAGGCGCCCGAACCACGGGTGAACCAACTCCCCCGCCCCGGGCGTATCCAGCGCCGTCAGTAGTTTGTCACGCTGCGTAAGGCAGTCATCACCCACCACAAAGCCTGAAAACTTGTACTGCCGCGTGCGCCGCCCCAGATCCTCCACGTAGGGCTGATCCCGCTGGGGGTATTCATGGACTTGCGTGCGACGACCCACGTTTACGCTGTCGGTATCCAACCAGAACGGCACCCCCCGAAAGGAGGCGCCTTGCTTTCTATCGCGCCACTCACTCATTAATTGACCCCTCCAAGCGAGCGATAGCCAACCCTCGGCGTGATCGATAGCCCCGGTTGATTGCTGGTACCAGGATCAACCCGAACGCCCGGCGGCGCACCGTCAAAGCGCACAACCAAAGCGCCTTCAAGTTGCGTGCGGTTATTGGCAGCGGACTGCTGCACCAACGCACCAGGAAGAGGTAATCCCGGCGCCCGTAGCAGCCGCGAAGAGTCGAGTCCCGCCTGGCTAAGATTGCGATCTGCCTGCTGACCCTTGGCGATATTCACCGCATCCGCCTGTAGGAGCGAGCCATCACCGGTACCGATACGTGCATCAACACCTGAGTTGACTCGGCGCTGTTCAGCGGCGTAACTCGCCACTTTTGCAGTAAGACCGCTACCACCCTCTTCCAAGCCAAATATGCTCAGTATCGGCTGCAGGTAGGGTTTTACGCCTTCCCAAAGATCCTTGAAGAAGGCGGTGATTGGCGTCCAGTTCTTAATCAGCCATGCAAGCGGCTGCCAATCAAAAATGCCCTTCATGAACTCCATGAATGGAACAGACAGCGCCTTGATCAACTCCCACAGCTCTTTGAAAAACGGACCTACCGTCTCCCAATTGGCCATGATCAAACCCGCTGCCGCCGCAATAGCGACTGCAATAATGCCGATTGGCGTGGCTGCAAAGGCCACACCCAGCAAACGGGTAGCAACAGTTGCCGCAAAGACGGCCACGCGAAGCGCTGTGAAGGCTCCACCCGCTATTGCCAAGCCACGGACCAACTGCGGATTGGCCTGAATCAGATCTGCAGTGTTCGAAATCATGGGTCGAAGAGTATCGACAACAGCATTGATACCCGGCAGCAGAGCATTGCCCACCGCGCGTGCAACACTTGTGGCCGCGTTACGCAGTAGCTGCAAGTTATTGGCCGTGGTCTCCGCACGCGAGGCGTACTCTTTATCCATCGAGCCCGCGTACTGGGTCGCGTCACCGACTTTCTCAAGGTTGCTCTCCAGCAAGCCTAAGTTGGTCAGCAGAGGGGTAATAGAGGTAATCGACTCGCTACCAAATAAATTAGTCAGCAATGCCGGACGCTTTGCCTTATCGATCTGAGAGATACGCTTCAACAGATCGAGAATTGTCCCCTTGGAGTCTTTCTGCATGGCGACAGCAACGTTTTTTGAGTCCAGTCGCAAGGCCTTGAATGCTTGCGCCTGAGTTTTGGTAGCTGCAGAACCTTTTGTCATTGCCAACATAAAGTTCTTGATGCCTGTAGAGGCTACGTCTTGCTTAACCCCCACACCGGCCATGGTGGCACCCAGCGCAGCGATCTGCCCTGAAGAGACACCCGCGACCTCACCCATCGCCCCAACCTCGGTCACGATGGCGGATATCTGCTTGGTATTGGCAGGCCCGGTGTTACCCAGGTAATTGATTTTGTCTGCCAAACCAATCACATCGGTTTGAGTCATTTTGAAGGCGGTACGCCAAGTCGCCATCATACTGCCGCTTTCATCAGCGCTCTGATCGAAGGCAATCCCCATTTTCACAGCGGCTTCAGCAAACCCCAGAAGCTCATCACGGGCAATGCCCGACTGCCCTCCAGCGGCAACGATCTTCGCAATGTCATTAGCTGCCATCGGAAGTCGCTCGGACATTTTCCCAATGTCTTCGCCCATCTGCTTGAACTGCGCCGGAGTATCAAAATCGACTACCTTGCGTACATCGGCCATCTGCGATTCAAACTCAATCGCTGCGGCGGCTCCAGCAATAAAGGGCGCTGCCAGAGCGCCCCCAGTGACAACATCGCTGAAACCGATCTTGCCCAGACCGGTACTCTCAAGCCCCTTGCGGAAGCTGCCAATATTTTTCCGAATACCGGCCAAGGTCGGCGACAGCTTATCAACGCCAGTAATCAGCGCCTTAAGTTGAAATTTATCGGCCATACCTACCCCTGCGGAGTCTGACTAATGCGCTGGGCGTTCTCCAACGACTCCGCAAACGTATCCAGCGGCAGCGACATCATTTGTTCGGGACCTACCTTCCAAAAAAAGGCCAGGTCATAGGCCACGGCAATCAGGCCACCAAGGTCACTGATGCCGCAGTCATGAAAAAACCGGCAACGGCCCAAGCCAGCTTATTGAGGTCGACCAGATCCAGCTGGTTAACCGATGAAGCGGGAATCCCTGCGCAGACCGCGATGTACTTAGCAGCCACATCCATGTCCAGAGATACGTCTTCGTTTTTATCGATCTTGTAGGGCAGCGCCTTAATAGAGCGCACTTCTGCAACTGTCGGACGCCGCAGGCTCAGCTCAGTTACCTGCTCGTCATGAGCCAGAATTGGTACTGCCAGTTGATGCGTTGTGACCTGGCTCATTGGTAGCTCCCCTTATTTCCATCCCACTGAATATCGATGGTGCCGTCATCGCCTTTAGACGTAGGCTCATCCACCACATAACCACCCGAAAGGACATAAACGCGTCCGTTCTTGAACTCGACCGTGACAGTCTGATCAGTGGCTTCCATAATTTTTTTGATTGGCAGATCCGGCGAGTCAACAACAGTGGCCTTCACATACGGCACCAGGTCCTCTTCTTTGAAGAAGCCAGGTGCCACTGACTCACGTTTTTTGTCACTCAGAGGCACTTCAACGCCTCCGGTGGCGGTGAACTGAACACCGTCTGCCTTGATGTATACCGTGCCTGCAACTTTCTGGCCCATAGCCCTTTCTCCACAAAAAAACCCGCACTTGGCGGGCTTTGGACGTTTGTTAAATCAGACTGCGTACTGCAGTCGGAATTGATACTGCAGCGCGAACACTCGCAACTGGTTCACCAGGTCAGGCGGGAACAGCACATTCAACCGATTAGGATTGGCTGAAGAGCGCTCCACTATCAGATTGGCAGCAAAGGCTTCGGCATTTTCCACGATGCCCAATTGCTCCAGCGCGAAATAGCTAGCGATCATTTCTGCGCGGATGACGTTAGGCGTAACAATCGCCTGGCCGGCACCGAAGCGCGTGCCATCGTTAGCCAGCTTGTGTCGACCGTACTTACTGGTAATGACCGACTTGAGGTAACGGATCACGTAGGCCGACTGGTGCAGCGACTCGCTGTCCAGATATGAATCATCGGGTTGATCGAACCCGTTACGCTGATAGCTCGTAACACCGCGCTCGATGCGCTGGGCGCCGCCGCTGTATGACGCGGTGGCAATGCCATGGGTCAGCAGCGATTGACGCTCAGTGAGCGTAAAGCGCTCACCGGCCGGAGCCGGGGCAATACCTGTCAGCTCACCGGTTTGGGTCGGTCGGGCCGGATCAGCAGAGATAAACACCGCCGTGCGCGCCGCGTAAGCCGCTGCAACACGCCAGAACGGATCTGGGCAGCCCGGTTCAAAGCCGTGAATAGTGGCGTGCTGGTCGTTACGCGTAACGCCAAATGCCACCAGCTGCCCGACCGTGCCGCGCTTGGCGGCGTAGAGATGACCATAAAGCTGTTTGGCCCAGCTCCAGCGGCCAGCAGAGTCGCCCATGAACTCCTGCCAGGCATTGAGCGACGTGGCGTCAGTCCACGGCGAACAGATGAACTCAAACGGCTCATCGCCTAAACTGGCCAGCAGGCTCGCGACCTCGGGTGAACCTGCGCCGCCGGCCATCGCAGACAGTGCAATGGTCAAGCCCGCCGGGGTCGACTCGCCGTTATTGCGGCCGAGGCGGTTGAGTTGCAGTGCAATGTCGTTGCCGCTTTCACCCGACCACTTGCACGTCAGCGTCACAACACCCGCCGCGTTGACTGCGGATACAGGAAGATCAGCAGCCGTCACCGCAGCAGCCAAAGCCGCCCCCACTTCTGCCGGGGTAGCACCGCTGACTACAACAGCCCGTACACGCACGCCACCCAAATACAAGCTCAACACGCCGGATTCCGTCGCGGCACCGGTGATAGTGACTTTGCCGGCGGCCTTGGCGCCAGTGCCTTTGACCGGCAGGCACCAGACCTCACCGGCCGGATCAATGCGACGCCAAGTGTCGTACATCTGCGCGAGCATCGAGCCACGGCCACCAATGCTGACAGCCAGACCTAGGCTCGACACAAGGGTCAGTTGGCCCACTTCGGCGGCGGTCGAATCATCGTTAACTTGCGCCACGATCAAGCGCGGCATGGTCGATGTGGCGCTGTTGGCTTGACTGTTATCAACCTCGGCATAAAACAGCGGCACTCGAATATCACTGGGGATGTTGTTAAAGTTCATTCGCCTTTGCCCCTTTCACGGCCTTGGTTTCGACCACGACCGGCGCCGGTTCATCCGGGGCTTCGGACTTGATCACGTCTTTATCCTTGAGCCGACGCTGCCAATAGGCATTGTCCGGCACCGGCCCGCCATTCTCAGGCAACAGCTGGTAGCCGTTATCTGGGTCAGGCACGGCCCGACCCTCAGCGGGTTTCACATGGATTCGCGTCACTGGGGTAGATCCTCGCGCGTTTTAAATTCGATACGGCCGTCAGGGCCGCTCTCGGAAAGGTTTTTATCGTTAAGGGGATCGATAAAGTCGTAAGCCATATCGACCCCCTCCAGGTGCGGCAAGCCGTCCAAATCCAGCTCATGCCAAGTCTCTGGCGGGTCAGCTTTGTTGTTGCGCCCTAATTGAAACTCCGCTTCAAAACTGAAGCGGTAAACAACGCGCGCCCGGTTGATATACACCAAGCTGCCACCCCCGTACTCGACCGGGTCGTACTCAGTGCCAGGCTGCCAGCCCACTAGTGCCTTCCATAGCTCTGCCCGCAGGTCATGCAATAAATCAGCGGCCTCCTGGCCGCGCTCATCCGTGCTATCGAGCACCAAGACCACATCGAACAAGTCGGTGATGTTTTGACGCACACCGTTTTGCAGATCGTTCTGACCCGCGTCATCACCAGCTGCAATGACGTAGGCCGATGGGTGGCTCAACTTCGCACTGCTGGCCACAGCATCCCAGTCGATACCAGCCGACACGCGACCAGAAAAGGCAGGACAATACGTGCGCAGATGCGCAACGATTTGACTGATTTTCATCGTTGATCCAGAAAGATAAGGGCCAGCAATTGCTGGACTGATCAGCTCAAAGCCGCAGCGAACGCCGCCGAGAGAATGGCCTGCACATCCGACTTGGTGTTTTGCAACGCATCAGCCATGTAGTTGCCACGCGGCTCAATCAGCCAGTCGTTGTTGCGCCGAGCTTTGCGCAAGCGAATGCCTTCACGGCGGCGCTTTGCGCTGTGTTTTTCACCCGGTTTAAGACGACTTAAACGCGCGCCCCGTTTGACGCCATAACCCAAGTAAGCCGGGTAAAAGTCCTTCATGCCCGTAATTTTTTGCGGAGCAATTTTTGCCAGAAACCCTGAGCGACTGACCTTTGCGCGGATCCCTCGATACAGCAGCCCTTCGTCTCGCGAGGGATAATCACTACCAGATGAGGCTCCGCGTTTATTGACCAAAGCACGCGCTTCTCGACGCACTACAGCACCGGCTTTGCGCATACCCGCCCGTATCTTCTTCTTATCGAAGAAGTCACGCGGTAGGTTGTCATAGCCCTCAAAATGCAAGTAGCCGTCAATCGATACTGAGTTAGCCATAGATACTTCCCCTGGGTTGCTCGGGGCCGAGTTCCTCAACCTCAAGCAAGGTAAACCGACTGTTGCCGTTCATGTCCGCAACCCGGCGTACGCGATAAATCGTGGCGCCGTGCAGCACTTCGTGAGACTCGCTCATGCCTTTGAGATAGTAGAACGTCACCCGGTGGGTGACTTTCATGTCGGTCTGCACACCGTTCGCGTACACAGCGGTACCGACCGGCTCAATCTTTGCCCAGCGTCTTTTCTGATCGGTGAACAGAGAATCCAGCCCCTGATCCAGCGCCGGGATATCGGTTCTCAACCGCAAAGTGATACGCCGGTTGAGTTCCCCCGCACTCGGTTCGCGCATGGCCATGGTTAAAACCTCGGCGGTACGGTGACATCGGCCACCAGGTGATCGAGGAATGCCGATGGCAACTCGGCCAGCGTCTGCCCCACCAGGAACATTTCCGGGTGCCGGTAGATCGTCGCCGCTGCCATTAACAACCAGTTGCGCACACTTGGATGCAGATCCAGGTTAAGACCGGCCTTGTAGCTTATCCGCAACGGGCCAGCGGGACGGCCACCCGGAAAGAACAGAAAGCTTTCCCGCTGGCCCTGCTGCAGCTCGAACGGTGCAGTCTGCGCCGCCCATGTGCCATCGGGCTGCCGGGACATGATCGAGACAATTTCTGTGGCCTGTCCCACGTCCAGGGCGTGACCAGACGCGAAGGTCGCGGGCCAGTCTTCTTCGTACAGCGCAGCCCGGACCGCTGCGCCCGTCTTCGACTCGCATTGCGCGGTTACGCCAGGGATTACGATCTGCTCGATTAACACGGGCTCCATGTCTTCGGGCTCAACCCTGCACTGGAAAGCCACCTGTGCCAGGGTTAATACCGGATCGCCGAGGTACTCAATTCGACGGGCCATGGTTTAAGGCTTCGGGTCGTCATCGGTGTTTTCGGTGCTTTCGTCAGCAACTCCATCGCCACCGTCGGCGCCGTCAGTGCCTTCGCCGTTTTCAGCACCACCAGCACCACCATCGTCAGGGCCACCCTCACCGCCTTCATCAGACTTACCACTGGGCTTAGCGGCGCGGGGTTTCGAGGCCGCTGGCTTACTTGCCCGCTGTCTGGATGTCGCTCCACCCGCCCCTTCATAGACTTCAGCGAAGCCCTTGGCTTTCAGCCCCTCAACAACATCAGGATCGAACCCGGCCAGCTCATCAGCCGAGTAACCGCGCCAGGCCTTCAAAAAACGCACCACCACTTTGTCGCTCATCACGTCAACCTCAGATATGCAAAGCCCCGCCGAAGCGGGGCAAAGGGATTACATGCCAGCGCCCCACTTGACGGCGACAGCGACAACAATGCTTTCAACGTGGCGTGGGCCAAAGTCGTGTTTGGCGATGACCTTGACCAGCGTCTGGTCACGCTGGAAGGCACTGACCATGTTGCCTTCAGCGTCTTTGTAAGCCGCCTCGCTGCTGAACGAGATCGTCAGGTCCATGTCTTCGCCGATCATCATGTCGGCGAAGTTGACGAAGTAGAATTCGGTTTCATTGCCATCGGCGCCGAGGTTCACCGGGATCTGATTACTCAGACCCACCGGGTAGCCCTTGAACATGCCCTGTTCGATTTCCGGATAAGCCTTGTTGCCGTTGCCATCACGCAGCGACTGCAACCAGCGGAACACGCGCGGGTGCATCAACCAGCCGCAGTCCTTCATCATCACGTTGGCCGTTTCGATGCGCAGCATCATGCCGCCGCAAAACAGGTCGATCTTTTCCAGGGTAATGCCGGCCGTGCTGGGCGCTGGCAACACGTTGAACGGCTGCGCCCAGTAGCGCATGCCCTTGGGCAGTGATCCTGTACCGTCGGCGCGGATAAAGTGCAGATCCTCAGACAGCCCCATCGACACCGCCAAATCGCTGACAACGATGTCATCGATGCGCGGGCTAATGCCCGCCGTGGCGATCAAGTCGTTCGAGATCGGCACAATCGCGGCCGCTTTTTTCGCAGAAAGCTTTGTATCCGAGAACGTCATGCCGGTGATCGGGATATCGGTTTCGGTACCGATATAGGTCACCACCGTGTTACCGGTGATACGCGGCATGGTCAGGTTGCCGTTGTTCAGAGGCAAGCTACGGGTACCCATCTTGCGCACAACCGACATCGGGCGCAGGGCCTCGATGATCTCGGTTGCAAAGTTTTGAGGCACCAGTACGCCGCCCGCACCCGGCGTCACGGTGCTCAATGCCATGGCTACATCAGTGGAAAAACCGCCTTGCTCTGCCATCTGAGCGGCTTGCTGTTGGTTGCCACCCGCTGCAGCCAGCAAGCGGACCATCTGCGCCATGCGAACGCCTGGAGCTTCGGCTGGGCCGGTACCGGCAATATGCCCGTGCGACTGGTTGGTACGACCTTTTGCCAGCTCATTAACCGGGACCGCACTGGCTGCCGCCATTCGCTCGGCCTGTTCCGCGCGACTGATTTTGTCAGTCAGTGCATTGAACTCAGCTTCAAGGGTGGTGAACTGAGACAGTTGCTCGGCAGACAGCGCCTCGCCATCGGCCTCAAGTTTGGCCAGCGCTTGAAGCGTGGTGTTGATCTTGGCGCGTTCGCTACGCAATTGAAGTACAAGGGACATGCTGCCTCCTGGGCATAAAAAAACCCGCACAAGGCGGGCATCGAAGACTGCCGCGAACGCGGTCAGATCTGGGTTTGAAAATTCAGTGCTGCGGCACGCACCGCAAGGCGGCCTTGCTGCCGGTTGGCCCGGCTCAATGCAACCGAGCTTGATAGGTCATCAACTGCTTGTTGCGGGCTTTGCATCCGATCTGCCAGGCCTGCAGCGATACCGGCCTGGCCTCGATACAAGCCAGCTTCAGTGGCGATGACCTGCTGCACCGAGAGCCCGCGATAGTCGGCAACGGAATTGACGAACAGTTGATAGCTTTCCTGCACCACATCGTTCAGGTACTTGAGCGACTGATCGCTCAACGGCTCGTGAGGGCTGAGGTCGTTTTTATGGGCACCGGCAAACACCGTGGTCACCTTGACGCCCATGCCCTCCTCCATCTTGGAGCGGTCCATGTGACTGGCGATGACGCCAATTGATCCGACCCCACTGGTCTGGCTCACCACCAGTTCGCTGCACGCGGCGCCGATCAAGTAGCCGCCGCTGTAGGCCATGAAGTTGACGATGCCGGTAATAGGTTTCTGTTGGGCCATGGCGCGAATGTCCGCCGCCAGTTCAAACGCGCCAACAGCAGAACCACCAGGACTGTCGATGTCCAACACGATGCGTTCGACCATCGGGTCGGCAACAGCGTTGCTAATCTGAGCCCGTAGCGTTTCGTAGCTGGTCATCGTTTCGCACATGCTGACGTGACTGCCACGGCTGACCAACACGCCGCTGACCGGAATCACCTCGATGCCCGTACGCGCGATGGCCGTGCGACGCTCTTCCTCACGCTGTGCGACTCGATCCACTTCATCATCCGACCACAACTTCGCTGCACCCTGGCTGCCGATGTTGACGATGTTCAAGCTCATAGCCTGATTGGCCCAGCGTACGCCAAGGTCCAACATATCAGGCGTCACCAACAGCGGCTGATTGAACAGCAGGCTGGAGGCTCGCAGGTAGTTTTTCATTGCGCGAGAATCCTCTCAATTTCAGCGTGCTGCAGTTCGAGTTGCGCTCGCACGTTGGGGTTGGTCAAATCAGCGGCGCCCTTGCCAGCGTCCACCATGTTCAGCGGTTGCAGGTAGATATCACCGCCCGGTACCGGGGGCATGTTCTCCAAGCGGCGGATGTCATTGACGCTGAGCCAGCCCCACTGGCGCCCAATGGCGTAGGCCTCATAACGGCTCTTTTGGTCACCGCGCAACAGGCCGGACAAGTTGAATTCAATGAAGTACTCACGCCGGTCAGCGGGCAACAGGAAGTCACGCATCATCGACTGCTCATGACGCTTGACCCAAGGCAACAGGGCGAACACCACGAACTGAATCATCAACTGCTCAAGGGTGTTGTAGTTCGACTTGTCCAACTCGTTGACCATCGGCAACGGGATTTTGTAGATCCGGGCGATATCGGCACCGGTGGTTTTGAGGATGCCCAGCACCTCGGCATCGACGTTATTCATGGAGACGGGCTTGAAGGTCATGCCCTCTTGCAGCAGGGCAACCTTTTTGGCGTTGTCCATGCCGCCAAACTTCTGCCCCCACTGATCGACAATCTTGTCGATGCTGCCTTGATCCTTGATCGCCGGGGCTTCACGTGGGCGCTCGATCACACCGGAAACGGTCACGCCGTTGGCAAAGCTTTTGCCGGTGTATTGCCGTACTGCCTGAGCCAAACCCAACGATTCAGCATGCACCTCTATGGGCGACAACCCTACGTAATGGTTGGTACTGAACCAGCGCACGTGGTGAATCATGCGCATCGGCACCGCTTCACCGCCGCTGATCCGGTAATAGGGCAGCATGTCCCCGCCCCTCAGCACCTGCACCTTGTCGTTATTCAATGGCCAGAGGGCCACGACGTTTCCATCGTCCCGACGATCAATGAAGCTGTAAGCGTTGCCACGTAAGCCAGCGGCGCCTTGGGTGCACTCCAGGTATTCATACGGCGTCTGAAACCCGTTCGGCTGGTACCGCAGCACGTCATATGCAGGGTGATTGATGGCAGCTTCCCGCTGGCCCTTGTCCATTCGGCGGTACATCTCGCACGGTAGCTGGCCCATGGTTTCGGCCAGCAGCGTGATGCAGTTCTGCAGGATCGGCAGACCCAGCGCTGACTCAGGCGTGACCTTCACCCCCGAACTGTTGCGGCCACCGCCCAGAAGGCCACGCCAAAAACCGCTGTTGCCCTCTGTCAGATTCCCACGCCCCTCGCCGAGCACGCTTGAAAAGAACATGCTCAGCCTCCTTGGGGTTTAGGTTTGGTTTTCAATGCGGCAGCTGCACGATCAGCCAAGAATGACCAAGACATTAAGCCTAAGCCTGCGACGATGCAGGCAACCGGCGCACTGATCATGGCGACGCCGCCCACCAGCAGACCGAAGCCCAGCAGACCGGCCAGCCATGAAAGGATGACCAATTTCATATACCCGCCCCTTCGTCGTAGATAGATTTACCCGTCGGGCCAGCCGCTTTGCTGCTGATCCCAACGGCCATGATGGAGGCGACGATGCCGTCAATCCGGCCCGTCGCCTTGGCCTTGTCGGCCTTACGGTTGTTGGCCGGGTCCGACA
The DNA here is from genome assembly GCF_009600165.1 of Pseudomonas sp. FSL R10-0399. Taxonomy (NCBI): domain Bacteria; kingdom Pseudomonadati; phylum Pseudomonadota; class Gammaproteobacteria; order Pseudomonadales; family Pseudomonadaceae; genus Pseudomonas; species Pseudomonas sp. FSL R10-0399. The sequence goes on along the minus strand of NZ_WIWK01000016.1, from coordinate 41,250 downwards.
CGATCACCGCGTTACCGGCGCACCAGGTCATGACCGGATTGCCGTCGTGACGCAGAGTTTCGACGGTTTCACTGTCGACGACCTCCCATTCAGAGGGGTCAAGATCGATGGCTTCCTGCTCGGGCGCCAAGCCCAGCAGGCGGCGCTCAAACTCATCCACCGCAGGGCCCATGTCTTTGTAGCCTTGGCCGAAGCCCACCATTTCCGGCAGTGCAATGTCGTACTCGGACATCAACTGCAACAGGTCTTCAATGCGCCATCGGTCATAGGCAATACGCTCCACATCGAAGTACGCACAGATAGTGACCAGCCGCCGCAGCACATGTAGCTTGCTGATCGCCCGACCCGGTGTGGTTTCGAGGTGTCCCTGCTTAACCCACATCGCGTAGGGCACCTTGTCGCGGTCTTCGCGCCCCTGCAGGTCATCGTCCGGAATCCAGAAGTACGGCAGCAGCCGCCAGTGTGGATCGTGTGGGGCGGGCCAGAAGATCAAAACAAATGCCGTCAAGTCCGTGGTGCTGGCCAGGTCGAGCCCGCCCACACATCGCCGGTTACGCAGTAGCCGCATGGGCACGCGTTCTTCGGCCTGCTTCCACACGCCCCAAGAAATCCACGGTGCATCGGCTTGCGTCCACTCGCAGAAGTTGAGACGGCGCACCACCGACTCCTGCGCGGGCAACCCTCGGGCCGACTGGACCTGCTCACGCAGGTACTTGCGACCGGGGATGCCATCGGTTTGCCCTTCGACGATGTAATCCAGCGAAGGGTTGACCTTGGGCCAGCAGGCTTCGTCCTTGAACGGGTCGTCGCCCTCATCTAGCGAGCAGATGAACGCGAAGAAACTGTCGTCGTCCTCGATCCCGGCGCAGATCCGCACGCCCAGGTCGTGGTACTGACCGCAGACTGTCTTTTTGTCAGAGCCGCTGTTAGTGATCATCACCACCATGGCTTTGCGGCGGTTCTTGGTACCGGCGCGCATCATGTTTACGGTGGTGGCGGTCCTGTGTTCGTGCAGCTCATCCAGCAGGCCAATGTGCGGACGTGGCCCGGACTGGCCTTCGTCGGCACTGATCGGACGGAAAAAAGAATTGGTGTTGGGGTAGAACAGGTTCCAGACCTTCTCGTCGCGGCCCGACTGAAGCAAACGCTTGGACAGTAACGGCGACATGTTCACCATCGACACCGCATCACGGAACAGGATCATGGCCTGATCGCGTTTGGTCGCAGCGGCGTACACCTCGGCGCGTTGCTCGCCATCGGAAACCAGACCGTACAAGCCGATGCCGCCCACCAGCGGGCTTTTGCCAGAACCCTTGCCCGTCTCAATGTAGGCAAGACGAAAACGGCGAAAGCCGTCCTCGGTCATCCAGCCAAACAGGCTGCCCACTACAAACGCTTGCCACGGCGCCAACAGAAAGGGCTTGCCCTCATACTCGCCGCCGTTGAGGCACAGCACGTCTTCAAAAAATCCTATTGCCCGATCTGCCAACTCTTGAACCCAGATCAGGCCACGGGCCTGGCCGTGCTCCACATCCCGTAGATGTCGCTTGCAGGCGTTGCGAACGTTGGGACCGGCAACAATTTCCCCAGCCAGCACCGCGTGGGCAAAGCTGGCAACCCGGTCATCAGCTGAAGTATTTGTTTGCGGCGTCTCGTTGATCATTTGGGAACAGCTCACCTTGACCTTGCGGCAACGTTTTCAGGTTGCGCCGAGCCATCGGCGATAGACCAAACTGAGCACCCGCCGCGTTAGCGCGCTTTTCGGCGTCATTCGCCAGTTGGCGTAAGGCATGTATTTGCTGCGCGCCGGTTTTGAATGTTTGGATGTCGCCACCCAACCCATCCTCTGATTCCGCATTACGCTGAGTTAGCATGCGCTGATAGCGACGCCATTCAGCTACAGCCTGGCAATACGTCGCCAGGGCCATCGAATCTAAGTTCGAAACAAGACCCAGCGCGATCAGCGCGGGCATCAACTGCTCCCACTCAGCAACAGCTTCTGCAGACAGCACGTCCGGCATCGGAGGTGCTCCAACAGGCACTGCAGGCGAAGCAACTTCAGCCAGCAAGTCGCCCACGTTTTCCCGACCGCGGTTGCCTTGCAAAAGTTTGAGTGCCGCTGGTTTTCCAGGGCGCCCCGAGTTTCCGTTTCCGGCCATAAATACCCCTGTTTATTGATACCCCCCCTCCCTCATTTTTCCCGACGTTGCGAAGAGAGGGGGGCGAGCGGTCTAGATCGAAGTCCAAAAATAGTTTTTCACCCCCCTACCCTCGGGGTGGTGCATTTTTGGGTGCGGCGACAGCGGATGGTCACCGATTCCAGTGGTGACCGGGGTCGGTCGGTCGACCGTCAGCCCCGCAGCCAGGAAGCCGGCCTGTCTTCTCCATCCGCTGCTTTGTCGAGTCGTGGCAGAACTTGCACAGGCTCGCCCAGTTCTTTGGATTCCAGAACAGCTTCCATGCCGCCTTGATCCGAACGGGGTCGCCACTGTCCTTGGCGTCTTTCAGCTTGGGGGCGATCTTGTGGTCGACGATGGTCGCCGCCACTGGCCGCTGATCCGTCGAACACATCGTGCAGTACGGATGCTCACGCAGATGGCCGTCGCGGGACTTCTGCCACTTGTAGCCGTAACCACGTTCAGTGCTGCTGCCGCGTCGGTCATCAGAGGGTTCGGTCATAAGTGAACGCTCACTGATCCTGCCCACCCTTCGACGGCGTTACATCGCAGACGCCGAGGCGCTTGGCTGCCCATCGTTCGTACAAGCCAATGGCAACATCGGCACCGGCCATGGCTGTCAAACACCCAAGGCCACCCGCTGCAACAATCGAAACGCCCGCAGCGTGCAACAGCAGCATGGTCGACAACCCGCAAGCCACGCAGGCGCCCGAGCGCAATGCCAGACGGCGCATCAACGACCAGCCCCGCACCCCTGCCTTATCAGCTCGCCACATCTCCCCCGACACACCGCCGACCAGCGACAAGGCAATCACCACCCAGATCGGCATTTCTGCCAATGCTTGCTGCTCGTTAGTCATTGCTCACCCTATAAACGCAAAAACCCGGCGCAATGGCCGGGTTTAGTGTGGTGGTGCCTGCCGCTTTCTGCGGTCGCACCTATCGAAGATGGCTACTTTTTACAGGTGGATTCCGGTGGCAGCAAGCCACTTTTAATGCCATCGGTGAATATGTGGGTTTGGTAGCTGAACGCCCGGCGAATATCGGGGAATACATCACCCCGGCTAGCGCTTTTGGGGGCTGTCTGCCCTGCCCCACTGTTCAAAATTAAAGTGGGACAAGGGAAAGCGCCTAAATCAAAGGCTGTGACCCACCGTCCTACCTCTTTTGCTTTTTTCTCGTATGTAGAAGCATTTATAAAAACACGCGTGCGCGTGAAGCGCGCGTATTGCTGCCCGCTACGCTCACATGCGCAAGGGCTGATAGAGGCGAGACAGTGGGACAAGCCAATACAGACGCGGCTTGCGCCTGACCCACTGCCATTACTAGCAGCGGGACAAGGCGGGCCATGGGTAGTTGACGGGGCAAACGGAAGGCGAAGGTATGGGTCACGCTGCTTTTTTCCCGAGCAGCAGTTCTGCGATGCACTCATGAGCCTGGTGCAAGCGCTGATAGTAGGTGTCGCGGCTACAGCCGCAGTGGGTGTACTTCTGCGACAGAAAGCTGTCGTGGTTGCAGTAGTGTTCACGCACCACCAACGACAACTGCGGTGGCAAATGCTTGTTGACGATCAACTCAATGTCCGCCGATTCATCGAGCAGCACCCGGCTGCCCCGTGTGCCACGAATCAACTCGCCCTTGGTTTCTATCAGCATGGCAATCATGTTGCCGCCGCCTGCGCCTTCGGGTACCTCACTGTGCAGATCTTCAGCCCAAAGCTTGAGCATCGTGTCGATGTGCTTAATCAAAGCAAGGCTCCTCGAACTTCTGCACCTGCAAGGCTGAGTAACCGCCCCAGTTATCCGGCTTCTTGTACGCCCAAGGACGCTGGCCGCTTTTAGCCAGAGCAGGCAGACGCACACGACGCCATCCAAGACGGTGCATGATCGCGCCGACGCGCATTTGTTCGGGTTTGCCCCAGTGACCGAAGTCGAGTTTCAGCGCGCTGGCCAGGACTTCGCTACCAGTGGTGGTTTCGCCAATCTGCGATTCTTCCAGCCAAGTCAGAATCGGGCCTTCCCACTCATCCACCACAAAGCGTTCATCTTGAGCTTCAGAGAACATCGCGGCTTCGTCGCGGTTAACCCACCAGATCTCGCCCGCCTCATAGCAAAACATCGCCTCGGCCCATAGCTGGTCGCGGATCTCGCGCAACTGCACCAGGTCGACCTTGGTGCACGCCACCGGCCAATAACGACGGTTACCCGTGGCGTCTTTGAGGTATTCGTCCTGGTTGGTCGTACCCACGAAAACACACTGGCGTGGCACATCATTTGTTCTTCGGCCGTAGCTCTCGCGGTAGGTGTCGGTAGACGCCGAAAAAAACTGCTTGGCCTTGGTACTCTCAGCCTTGTTGAAGCTGTCCAGCTCGCCCAGCTCAATGATCCATTTGCCACGAATCGCCTGAAAACCGTCCTTGTCGCCCAAGGCAAACGGCGTATCCATAAACCAGTCGCCACCCAGAATACTCATGGCTGTGGACTTACCCTCACCTTGCCCGCCTTCAAGAATCATGACCGAGTCAGCCTTGCAGCCGGGACGCATCACCCGCGCTACGGCAGAGATCATCCAGCGCTTGCCGACCTTGGCGCTGTAGCCGCTTTGGGTCACGCCCATCACCGTATTCAGCCAAGTATCAAGGCGAGGCACGCGATCCCACTCAAGGTTATTCAGGTAGTTGCGAACCGGATGAAACGAGTTGTCATGAGCCACAACACTGACCGCCTCGATCACGCTGGAGGCTTTAACGCGCAGGTTGTATTGCTGGGCCAGCCACTTCATCACGCGGATGTCATCGATGTCGCTCCAATCCCCGGTTCCACCGCCATAAGGCGGGGTGCGGACTTTGACAATCTTGGAGCTAAAAGCACTGAAGCTGATAACACCGGCCCAGCGCTCATCGTTGCCCAGGATCAATTCGACGTTTTGCATGTGCGCGATCAATGAGCCGTTTTCGGTGCGTGCCAACTGATCTTTCCAACCACCTGCAGCTGGGGGCCTGACCACCGACAACACCTGGCGGCGAACAGCGTCTAAACCTTCGGCACAATGCAGGTCGTTGAAGTCGGTCCACTTGATATCGCGCTCGCCCGAGAACACCGGGCCAACCACCTGACCGCCCACGATCAACGCGGCGTTACTGCCCTTCTCTTCGCCAGGGTTCCAGGGCTCGCCATTAGGGCGCTTGGTTTTCCAGTCGTCGTCTCGACACACGATCAATGCGCGGCCAGGGAAACGCTCACGCATGGCCTTGGCCACTACGCTCAAATTGCCCGCGTCAAAAGCAATGGCCACCGTCAGCGAGGTGGCCATATGCAGACTGACGCCAGTGGCGTAGCCCTCACATACCAGAACCGGTTCGCCCGGCTCGGGATGGGGGCCAATCAGGTGAAAAGCGCCCTCTTTGGACATGCCATAGGGCCAGTAGGATTTGTCACGGCCCGTATCCTGTTGCTTCTCGGGGTAGATAACCTGCAGCCCGACGATCTGATCCCGTACGTTGCTCATTGGCACTAACACCGCACCCGAGCGCGGCGCATAACGCACGCCCATACCGACGATTTGTTTACGATCCAGATAGGCACTGCGGCCCTTTTCCGGCATGCGCTTGAACAGGCCCGAGGCACGGTTGGCAGCGCGACGGGCAGCATTGGCAGCTATCTCAGCTGCGCGGCGTTTGCCTTCCTCTTGGCGAGCGCGCATCACTTCACGCTCTTCCTGGCTCATGCGCCCAGCCTTAACCTTGATCTTGTTGCTGTCGCCCGAACGCCAATCACCGAAGCTGCCGAAAATCAGGACTTCATTTTTCTCGGTGCGGTGCTCATGGATGACGTACCAGCCGTTTTTCTCCTTGCCCTTGTCCTGCGTGGTCTTGCAGCGAGTCAGCTTGCCGAACGTCAGTGGTTGCGAAGGCTCAAGGCCGTGGTCAGCGAATTGACCGAGAACGTCATCGAGCATAACGGGTACCTACTTGTTCATTGAGTTGTTGGCAGGCTGCACAGCGCATGCAACTGATGACGGCCAAACGGCGGGCCATGGGAATGGATGAATTGCAGTCCACACAAAATTCGTAAGACGCAAACACCGGCTGCGCTTTGCGCGCTGCCAGAGCCAAGTCGATACGCTCCTGCACCAAGTCATTAGCAAAGTCAGCGATATCAGCCACGGTCTGCACCTCGCGTGGTTGAATTGACGTAACAGGCGCGGCTGTACAGGCCCAACAAGCCTTGGATGCCGCGGAACACCTGCAGGCGTATTTCGGCCAGCTCGCTGTCGCACACAATGCCGTCGCCAATGCTCTTGGCCCAGGTGTCGGCCAGATCGGCCACTTGGCGAAAGTACATCGCAATGCCAGTGGTCAGCGTCTCGGGCATATCAGCGGTATAGGACTCGGACAGTTCCTGCCAGATCGTGTCGCCCACCAACGCGTGCACCGCATCCAGAATGCGGCGGTCTTTGGTCAGTTCCAGGATCTCGGCGAACTCTTGAACGTTCACCGTGTGGCTTGGATGAGTCGGGGAAAGCTTGTGCTGCAACGTTGTGGGATTGCGGCCAGTGGTCGCGGCGATGGCAGCAGCGCCACCCGGATAGTCACGTGCAGCGTGATACAGCGCCAAATCGAGCGGCAGAATTTCGCGCTGCGCTCGCTGGGTGCAACTAAGAGCAATACGGCTCATGGCATTAATCCTTGAATGTTGCCAGTGCCGCGCGGCGCGTTGTGGTGGTACATTTGCCGCGTGGCTTGAATGGGCCCAAAAAGCCGGCTAGGTCCGCAAGACCAAAACCGGCACCGTGCCGAGGCAAGCGATCCGTCGCTCACCTCTGGCGCAACAGCTGCCAGATCTGTGGTGGAGAAGGCAGCAACCCAAAGCTTCCGAGCCTTGGAAAGCGCGGTAAAGGAAGGCGGAATTGCATGTGGTGTGCCCGCCTACCTTTACCGCGACCCGGCGACACTGTGGTGGTGTGTGCCGGGAGGAACTGGGCGGCCTTATTGGTCGCCTTTTTTCTTTACAGCTTCTTATGCTGCTTGAGCCGAAGCATTTATACCGGGAGGGAAGATGTCATCTAAAGTACATTTCACTCCGAGCTGGTTAAAAGCACCGACTATTGCTCGACATTCGACTAGTCCAGCAGTACGCCGGCCAGATTCATAATTACTGAGCCGCGTTTGAGTCCAACCCAGCGCCGCGACCAAATCTCGCTGCTTGATACCTGACTTTGCTCTTTGCTCTGCAATGCAGTTCATGGTGTGCCTCCAATGAGTCGACGCCATAATAAACACGAATCGTGAAGCTTTCAACACAGATAGTGAGAATAAAACTATTCAAATCGTGGTAAAAAAATCACATGAACACACTTGGCTTACGCATCAAACAACTAAGAAAAGCAAAGGGAATGAGTCAGCAGGCCCTTGCTTTTGCCTGCGGGTGGGAATCCCAATCGCGAATCGGTAACTACGAAAAAGGAACTCGCCAGCCCAACCTAGAGGATTTGGAGAAAATCGCACTAGCTCTCGACACCACTTTGCCCGACCTAGTAGCCGGCAGGGATCGCTCAGAATTGGATTCACTTCCTGACAACATTCAAGGCCGCGTCCGCTCTGAGGATCGTCTCACTCGCGATTCAGGGCGCTCGACCGACAAAAATCAACCTGTTAGCAGCAACGTAGGCTGGGCAAAAAAAGGGGTAGTCCCAGTGATGGGGAACGCGCAACTAGGTAACTCGGGTTATTTTGAAGCCTTAGACTTCCCGCAGGGCCATGGGGATGGGTACCTTAAAATCCATAGTGATGATCCTGATGCATACGGCCTAAGGGTTTTAGGTGACAGCATGCTCCCGCGAATTAAAAATGGTGAATTTGTACTTGTTGAACCTAACAAAAGCTTTGTCAGCGGTGATGAAGTGATGGTGCGTACGACTTCCGGCAGGACCATGATCAAGGAGTTCATTTACTTGCGCGATGGAATGTACCGGCTTGATAGCGTCAATGCGGAGCACGCAACCGTTCATATAGACCAGAATGACGTAGAGGAAATACATCTCGTGGGCGGGATTCTGAAATCATCACGCTTCCTACACTCCGCCTCAGATATTTAATCACGATTTGGATTGACACAGATAAGCACGATGCGTGATATTTGCCTCACTCTCCCACCACAGAGCGAGGCAATACCATGCACACCACAGCAACCCTGCACGTACACCCAACGTGCGCCAGTAACCGTCGACTGATCGAGCAACTGCAAACCACCACCGGTTGCTTGGTCATCCTCCACAACCACAAGCCCCGACTGGTCCCCCATAGCAACCGCCCTGCCCCGTTCGATCCAAACAACGGAGGGCATGCAGCATGAACCGGTTTTCTTTGGCTGATAAAACCCTTCGCCTGCTGGCTGCGCAGGTCAATTTGAACGGCACGTTTCGTCACTTGTGCAGTTTTAAAAACACCAACCTGCCGTTGATTTTCGTGCTTGAAGTTGAGCGCAGTTCTTCCGGCACGCTCTTCACAATTTTTACTGGCGACGAGAAGCACAGCCTTACCGTGTGCGACCCCGACCAAGATACGCACCTGGTGCTCGCTGACTTTATAGAGTCGATCGCCAACGGTCGTATCGATACCGCCGAGCCGGCAACGCCACGCAACAGCGCTGAATCTGTCGATTGCGGCCAGTTGCTGGACTCCAATCAACACGAGCAACTGCACCAGCTGGTGCGTAAAGGCGGCTCATTGATGCTCGACATCGGTCTGGATGAAGTCGTCAATCTCGCCGTACATCGCACGCCAGGCCGTCAAGGCATGACGTCGATTCTGGCCACCGGCGACAACTGCCCGCGCACTCAGTGCTTTACAACTTCTGGCGACGATCAGCGCAGCTATAAACAGCTACTCCAGTCGCTTGAACATTTGGCTACGTCGGCAGTTTCTGCCGCGCTCGCAGCTTAGGGGGCGTTATGGAGCGCACTCTCGCCAAGGCCGCCGCGCGCTTGGGCACGACCCGGCCAAAACTAATCAAGCTCATGCGCGAAAAAGGCTTGCTCAATGATCGCAACTTGCCCGCCTTCCCTGCTCGGGATCGCGAGTATCTGCGGATTAAGGATAGCAACTGGTACCACGCAGAACTCGGCATGCAATACAGCCAATCAACACGGGTACGGCAGCCCGGTATTGCTTGGCTGGCCGAGCAGTTGGGGCTTGCCCTTCCACCAATCCCGGCTGACCACCGTGACGTGGCCTAGGGAATACGCTCGGCAGATCGTGGCCATGCCGACACGCGAGGAGCGCAACGCTGCGCTCCTTGAAGTGCCGGAACATTTACGCGAGCTGACCAAGCGCCACTGCCTGAATGCCTGGAACCACCCAGCCCGACATAAAACCAAATCGAGCAAACCCGATCATGAGCAATGACCATCAAACCCCACTGCGGTTACTGCCAGCACCGGACCCGGCCACCGTTGAACTGCTCTATCGCAACTTCGGCGACGTGCTGATCCCCCTCGACAAGCTGCGCGTGCAGTACTTCCGCCATCTAAACGAGCAGTCGTTTGCAGCTGAAATCCTCAGCGGACGCATTCAGTTGCCCGTCACGGTGCTGCATAGCAGCCGCAAAGCGCCAAAGTTCGCGCACATCCGCCATGTAGCCGCGCTGATCGACATTCGCGCCTACAAGGCTGACGAGGAACTAGCCAGACCGCAAAGCGATACACCGGATAAAGACGACTAGCCCAGCGCTGCCACCACCAGCGCCACACCAGGAGCACACCACATGACTTCTATCCAGATCAGCGCGCTGATCTTTTTGATATGCAGCGCGGCACTGCTTTATTGGATCGGTTACCGCCACGGCCTGACCGATGGGCAGAAGAATCAACTTACTACCAGCACTCGGAGAAAAGCGGCATGACGTACTCACTGACCAACCGCCTGCCCCTGTCCGCTTTGATCCGCAACGCCAGCGGGATCGCCACGCCTGTAAAAAACAGTCTCTGCTGCGCAGCAGCAGGCATTACTAACGCTCTTAGCGCCACTGCCGGGGTGCTTATACCCCACAAAAAGCTGCGCGAGGCAGCCCACGTTGATGCGCCGCTAAACGCTAAGAACCGCCCGCCCGCGCAGCTTGTGGTGGGGTATAAGCGCCCCACCAAGAATTCCGGTTGCGAGCTCCACCGAGGAACACAGAACAAACAAAAACAACACAAAACCATCGAGCCAGGCCAACTGCCTGCGAAGGATGCAATATGAGCGTCCACAACATCGTCAGTGTCAGCGGCGGAAAAGACTCGACCGCGACACTACTAGTGGCGATCGCCCTAGAAGCTGAAAATCTTCAAGCTGTCTTCGCAGACACCGGCAACGAGCATGAGCAGACGTACGCGTATCTCGACTACCTAGAACAAGCTACACATACCAAAATCATTCGTGTTCGAGCTGATTTCACCCAGCAGATCGCCGGAAAGCGCAAGTTCATCGAAACCAAATGGCGCGAACAAGGTATAGACGAATCAGTGGTGTTGGCTGCTCTCGATGTATTACAACCCACTGGCAACCCATTCCTAGATCTCTGCATCTGGAAAGGGCGGTTCCCAAGCCGCAAGGCCCAATTCTGCACCATGGAACTCAAACGCGACCCAATGCTTGAGCAAGTTGTCATGCCAATGATGGACAGGGGCGACATGATAATGAGCTGGCAGGGAGTTCGCGCCGATGAGTCTCTCAATAGGCGATACCTGCCCGAGTGCGACGAAGTGGGCGGCGGTCTGTTTAATTATCGACCGATCTTGCGATGGGATATCTCCACGGTATTCGAAGCACACCGCTACATGGGTATAAAACCAAACCCCCTCTACTCCCAAGGCATGGGCCGCGTCGGCTGTATGCCTTGCATCAACTGCAGAAAAGATGAGCTGCGAGAGATTGCCCTGCGCTTCCCGGAGGTCATTGATCGAATTGACCGCTGGGAGAGACTGGTACAACAAGCCAGCAAGCGTGGCGCTGCTACGTTTTTTGCTGGTTCTAATGCAAAGCATCCAAAAGGCTCAATCGCAGATATGACAGCTCTTCAGGTGATGGAGATCGCAAGCATCCGCCAGGCAGTTGAATGGTCGAAGACTTCCCGAGGCGGCATCCAGTATGACTTGATGATTGCAACAGATGCGACGGCCTGCTCCAGCGCATACGGCCTGTGCGACTCAGCCTCGGAACCAGTAAGCACATCGGAGAAAAGGATATACACCCATGGAAACTGAAATTCTCTCAGAGGAAGAGCTAGCCGAGCTGACTGGCTACAAACACCGGGGCTACCAACGCCAATGGCTCAAGGATCGCAACTGGGTCTTTGTTGAGAGCCGTGGAGGCCGCCCGCTGGTTGGACGGATGTTTACCCGTATGAAACTCGGGATCACCCCACCCCCCCTCTCGACCGCACCAGCACCGCCCCCGGCAGCACCGTCTTGGACCCCTGATTTTTCCCGAGTAAGTTGATATGCGTCCACGTAAAACCGAAAACCAGAATCTTCCGCCGCACATGTATCGACGCACACGTCAGCGTAAATACGGGAAAGTCTGGGTTGCCTACTACTACCGCGACGCCCAGGGCAAAGATATTCCGCTGGGTAGCGACCTCGATCAGGCGCGAATCAAATGGGCGCAGTTGGAAGCCAAGGAAAAACCCTTGGACCTGCTGACCATGAAAGGCATCTTTGATCGCTACACCCGCGACATCATTCCGAAAAAGGCACCACGCACGCAAAGGGACAACCTGGCCGAGCTGAAGAAGCTGCGAGAGCTGTTTGATGACGCGCCGATCGACTCGATAACGCCGGCAACGATTGCCGGGTACCGAGACGCGAGGACTGCCAAGGTTCGAGCCAACCGCGAGATCGCCACCCTGTCCCATGTATTCAACATGGCCAGAGAGTGGGGTCTCACTACAAAAGAGAATCCGTGCCAGGGCGTGCGCAAGAACCGCGAAAAACCGCGCGACTATTACGCTAACGATGTGGTGTGGACTGCTGTTTACAACAAAGCCCCCCAGGAACTGAAAGACGCTATGGATTTGGCCTACCTGACAGGCCAGCGCCCTGCTGACGTATTGATGATGCGTAAGGACGATGTAGAGGGCGGATATTTGATGGTTCAACAGAATAAGACCGGAAAGCGCCTCAGAATCCGCGTGAACGCTGATGGACAAGCTAACAGCCTTGGAAAGTTGCTAAGCCAAATAGCCGAACGAAACTCTAAACTTGTCACGAGCTATTTGATTGTAAGCAAAACAGGTAGGCGCATGACTGCAACAATGTTGCGCAAGCGTTGGGATGAAGCGAGAGAATCGGCCAAGACAGCTGCACTAATGGAAAAAGATTCTGTACTAGCGGACAAGATCGCCGCATTCCAATTCAGGGATATCCGACCCAAGGCCGCATCGGAAATCAAGGATATCGGCGAGGCAAGTTTGCTGCTGGGGCACACTGAGGGAGATATTACGCAGCGGGTTTACAGGCGCATCGGAGCGACCGCCAACCCGTCAAAATGAGCTGAGTTATGGAACACATGCTAAAAAGTTTTGGAACGCTTCACCCAAAACCGCCCTTGAGCAGCCCCTTCCCCAAACCTCAGAAACGACAAAGCCCGCTAAATGCGGGCTCTGTCGGTGTAGCAATATGGCGGAGGCGTAGAGATTCGAACTCTAGGACCTGTTACAGTCGACGGTTTTCAAGACCGTTGCCTTAAACCACTCGGCCACACCTCCTATGTTGTTGCGGGCGCCATAATACCTGAATGAAACACGTTGTCAAACTCTCTTGATCGCTTGTTTCAGAGCCTCTGCTATGATCTTTGCTACTTAACATTTCAAACCACAGGAGTATCGCCATGCGCGAACAGGATTACGCCGTTAATAACAGCGTGCAGGCTGAGCAGCTAGAGGTTAGCCGCGTCCTGCGTAACACTTACGGTTTACTGGCTTTGACGCTCGCATTCAGCGGCGTGATGGCTTATGTCGCTCAACAGATGCGGGTCGGTTACCCGAATATTTTCGTGGTGCTGATCGGTTTCTACGGGCTGTTTTTCTTGACCAACAAGCTGCGTGATTCGGCTTGGGGCCTGGTGTCTACTTTCGCCTTGACCGGTTTCATGGGCTTTTTGTTGGGCCCAATCCTCAACCGTTACTTGGGCATGCAGGGCGGCGCTGAGGTTGTCAGCTCGGCATTTGCCATGACCGCGCTGGTGTTTGGCGGCCTTTCTGCTTATGTGCTGATCACTCGCAAGGACATGAGCTTCCTGGGCGGCTTTATCACCGCAGGCTTCTTTGTCCTGCTGGGCGCCGTAGTTGCCAGCTTCTTCTTCCAGGTCAGCGGCCTGCAACTGGCTATCAGCGCAGGTTTTGTGCTGTTTTCTTCGGTCTGCATCTTGTTCCAGACCAGCGCCATCATTCATGGCGGCGAGCGTAACTACATCATGGCGACCATCAGCCTGTATGTTTCGATCTACAACCTGTTTATCAGCCTGCTGCAAATTTTCGGCATCATGAGCAGCGACGACTGATTGACCCCGCTACACGAAAGCCCGCTTCGGCGGGCTTTTTGTTGCCCGCTGCAAGCATCTTTGAGCATCTGCCTTTATCATTGCCGCAGATTTGCTGACAGAGCTCACCATGAAATTTGCCATTGCCCTTTATTCAGCAGCCCATGCCCCCTCTTCTCGCCGCGCCCTGCGTTTTGCCGAGGCAGTGCTGGCAAGCGGTCACGAGATCGTGCGGCTGTTCTTCTATCAAGACGGTGTGCACAGCGCCTCGAGCAATGTGGTCACACCGCAAGACGAGCAAAATATCGCGCAGCAGTGGGCCGCGTTCGTCAGCCAACATCAGCTGGACGGCGTGGTATGTATTGCCGCAGCCCTGCGCCGCGGTGTATTGAATGAAGATGAAGCAGCGCGCTATGAGCGCCCGGCGGTCAATCTGCAAGCGCCATGGGAATTGTCTGGCCTGGGCCAGTTACACGACGCGATTCAATCGGCTGATCGACTGATCTGCTTCGGAGGGCCTTGATATGGCTAAGTCGCTGTTGATTATCAGCCGCCAGGCGCCATGGTCGGGTCCAGGCGCCAAAGAGGCGTTGGACCTTGTGTTGGCGGGGGGCGCATTCGATTTGCCGATTGCACTGATGTTTATGGACGATGGGGTATTCCAGCTCGTTCCCGGACAAAACGCGGCCGCGCTGCAACAAAAAAACCTTCAGGCCAATCTGCAAGCCCTGTCGATGTTCGGGGTAGATGACGTGTTTGCCTGCGGCCACAGCCTGGCCGAGCGCGGCATTTCGCCCGCACATCTGGCAGTCGACGATGTACACGCCCTGTCAACCGATGAAGTACGCGCCCTAATTGACCGTTTTGACCAAGTGATAACCCTCTGATGACGACTCTACACGTCCTGAGCCACTCGCCCTTTTCAGACACACGCCTTAGCAGCTGCTTACGCGTTCTGGGCACCGATGACGCGCTGTTACTGACAGGAGACGCGGTCTACGCTCTACAACCTCAAAGCAGCCCTCTGAAGGCCCTGGAAGAAAAAAGCGCCACGCTTAAGCTTTTTGTCCTCGAAGAGGACCTGCTCGCACGCCACATCGACTGCCCACAGTGGGCGACAGCGGTGGATTACCCGGCCTTCGTCGAGCTGTCGATTCACTATGACAAGGTCAACAGCTGGCTATGAACACCCTCCTTCTCAACGGTAAACATATCGCGCTGGATAAAGACGGCTATTTGCTCGACCTTAACGATTGGTCTGCCGAGGTCGCCCATGCACTAGCGGCCGAGGCGCAGATCGAGTTGAGCCCCGAGCACTGGGAGATCCTTGAGCTGTTGCGCAGTTTTTATCAGGAGTTCGAGCTGTCACCCGCGACACGCCCGCTGATCAAGTACACCGCGCTCAATCTGGGCCCTGAAAAAGGCAACAGCTTGCACCTCAACCGCCTGTTTAATGGCACACCGGCCAAGCTCGCTGCCAAGCTGGCGGGCCTGCCAAAACCGACTAATTGCCTATGAATACGCCTGCTGCGCTGACATTAGAAACCCCGGCCGAACACCCTTTCGCGCCATTTGTGCGCATTCTGGGCAAAGGTAAACGCGGCGCCCGCAACTTGACCCGCGAAGAAGCGCGCGAGGCGATGGGCATGCTCCTTGACGAAAAAGTCGAGGACACGCAATTGGGTGCCTTCCTGATGTTGCTGCGTCACAAGGAAGAAAGCCCCGAGGAATTGGCCGGCTTCACTGAAGCCTTGCGTGAGCGTCTGACAGCGCCAGCAATCAACGTTGATATCGACTGGCCGACTTATGCAGGCAAGAAGCGTCACCTGCCCTGGTACCTGCTGGCTGCCAAATGCCTGGCGCAAAACGGTGTGCGGATTGTGATGCACGGCGGCGGCGCTCATACCGCAGGGCGACTGTACAGTGAACAACTGCTGGACGAGTTGTCTATCCCGCTGTGCCGCGACTGGCAAAGCGTTGAAACTGCGCTCGACACCCAGCATCTGGCCTTTATGCCATTGCAGGACTGGGCGCCGCAGTTGCAGCGCATGATCGATCTGCGCAACACCTTGGGTTTGCGCTCGCCCATTCACTCACTGGCGCGCATTTTGAACCCGCTGGGCGCCCGCTGCGGCCTACAAAGCATTTTCCATCCGGGCTACCAAAGCGTGCACCGCGAAGCCAGCGGCTTGCTGGGAGACACCAGCATCGTGATCAAAGGCGACGGCGGTGAAATCGAGATCAACCCGGACACCATCAGCCATTTGTACGGCACCACGGCGGGCGTCAATTGGGATGAAGAGTGGCCAGCACTGTCAGCTCGACGCCACGTGAAACCGGCCTCACTTGAGCCGGGGCAGCTCAAGGCACTGTGGCGGGGCGAGATCGAAGACAGTTACCCGCAACTGGCCCTGCTCTCGACCATGGCCCTGGCCCTTCGCGGGCTGGGCACACCGCGAGAACAAGCATTCGAGTTGGCGCAGGGTTATTGGGATAACCGCGACAAATCGATTTAACTCATTTGCGAGACCGCCTCATGCTAATTCCTTACGACCAGCTTGAACCTGACACCCTCACCCGCCTGATTGAAGACTTCGTCAGCCGCGACGGTACCGACAACGGTGATGACACCCCTCAAGAGACACGTGTCCTGCGGGTGCGTCACGCCTTAAGCAAAGGGCAAGCCGTGATCTTCTTTGATCTGGAAAGCCAGCAATGCCAGTTGATGCCCAAACATGCCGTTCCCAAAGAGTTCTTTGATTAACGCTTGCTCAACGGCCCAATGGTCAAATGCCCGGGGTCCTGATTTTTGATCCGGTCGTAGATTTCGCCCCGGTGAACGCTGACGCTCCTGGGGGCATCAATCCCCAGGCGTACGTGGCTGCCACTGATGGCAATGACATGGACAATAATGTCTTCGCCAATCGAGAAGCGTTCGCCGCTTACGCGTTTTAGAATCTGCATGGCTCTTATCCTTAAAGGTGTCTGGCCACGAAGACTGAACCGCGTCATTCGGTACTTCAATCCTTACACAGCAATTCAGCTTGGGCTTACTCCTATCTGGATTAAGGCCTACACCTCACAGGTAAAAGTCCTACGCTACAGCTGTTGAATATTCCTCATCAGTAGGGGTATTGGCTCAGGGTGCCGAAAAACGTGGGCCCAACAGAATGATCGTTGCCCCTATCACGCACAGCACCAGTCCGATCCAGTCAGAGCCCAATGGCCGGACTCGCTCCACCACCGCCAACCAGGCAATAGACGTCACGATGTAGATCCCGCCATACGCGGCATAAGCCCGGCCCGCATATGCCGCCTCGACCTTGGTCAAGAGCAGGGCAAAAACGGCCAGGCTCAACACTGCCGGCACGACCCACACCACACTCTTGCCTTGACGCAGCCACATCCAGAATCCGTAGCAGCCTGCGATTTCAAACAACGCGGCCAAAAAAAACCAAACGTAATTAAGCATGAATACTTCCTTCCTTAGGCAGCGCGCCACCCTACTCGCGCCCCATCAGCCAGGCAATAGCCAACCTTTAGCACGCGTCACAGAATAAAAAGTTGAATTATTTTCGCGCCCGGCAAGTCGGACTTATTAAGAGCGTACGTAGCAGTGGTTTCAACGCCACTGAACGCCGTCCTTACTGACAATAATCAATGAGGAAATAGTCATGACCCTGATACTTCTGATCATCCTGATCTTGCTGCTGGTGGGCGGGCTGCCAGTTTTCCCTCACTCCCGAAACTGGGGCTACGGCCCGTCCGGTATTATCGGCACCGTACTGGTCGTACTGCTGATACTGCTCTTGCTCGGCAAAATATAGCGCCGTAGTCACGGCATTACGCGCAAAAAAAAGAGGCCCTGAGGCCTCTTCTTTTTTCACGCTGGTTTACTTCGGATCCACGACACCCGCAGTGTTATCCAACAAGCTTTTGGTTGCTGTCTGCAAGAAGGATTCAAGCTTCTTCTTCAGTTCAGCTTCGTCTGGCGAGTCAGTCACTACTTTGGCTTGCGGGTTCGGGCCCAAGTTGTATTGCCATACCTTGGCTGGCATGTCTTTAGGCTGAACCAGCAGATGATCGCCACTGATGATGGCTACCGTCTGATCGTTGCCCGATGGCTTGATCACGCCTGAACCTTTGTCACCTTCCGGCAGGTTCAGCAGGTCACGGCCCCAGCATTGCTGGCGGAACTCACCACCCAGACGACCCATGATGGTCGGTACGATGTCGATCTGCGTACCCACGGTATCAACCCGCGCACCAAACTTCTCCTGGATGCCCGGCCCGATCAACAGCAATGGAACGTTAAAACGCCCAAGGTCCATCTCGGAGATCTGCTGCTCGTTACCAAAACCGTGGTCGCCTACGATCACAAACAAGGTTTCCTTGAAGTACGGCTCTTTACGCGCCTTTTCAAAGAATTGACCCAGCGCCCAGTCCGAATAGCGCATGGCGGTCAAATGCTCGTTCAACGAGCCACGGTCGGTCACCCGCTCAACCGGCAGTGGCGTCGGCAAGGCATACGGCGTGTGGTTGGACAGGGTTTGCAGCAAGGCATAGAACGGCTCTTTGCCTTCACGCTTTTTCAGCTCTTCCAGGCCACGGTTGAACATGTCCTGGTCGGACACGCCCCACGTAGGATCAGAGAACACCGGGTTCACGAAATCATTACGGCCAACGAACGTGGTCATGCCTTGGTTACTGAAGAAACCAGACTGGTTGTCCCAGGCAAAATCACCGTTGTACACATACACATCATCGTATTTACGGGCGCTCAGCAGCTCCGGCAGACCGGACAGCTTGTGGCTGCCTTCCGGGGTCTGCATCAGGTATTCAAAACCTGGCAGGTTCGGGAAGCACGCCATGGTGGCGAACATGCCCTGATGCGTGTGCGTACCGTTGGAGAAGAAGCGCTCAAACAGCAGGCCTTCTTTGGCCAGGTTGTCGAAGTAAGGCGTGACGTTGCCTGGACGTCCCAGTGCACCCACCGAGTGGCCGGCGAAGCTTTCCATCAAGATGACGACAACGTTCTTGATCGGCAGGGTTTTTTCTTCTGGTGGCGTGGTATCACGGCGCACAGGCGCGGTGTCCGCATCGACCAGTTTGTCGTTCGGGGTCAGCAGCATGTCGCGCACGGTCTGCTGAGCCTCAGGCTGCGGCAGGTTGGCTTTCCAGATATTGCTGCGCTCATCCGAGAAGCGGCTCTGCGCCGCTGAAATCAGCGACAAGGAACCATTGAGCCCTAACTGGTTAGCGAAGTTGGAATCCGTCGTGTAGGCATCACCCCAGCGCAGTGGAGGACCTTGGCGCAGTGTGCCGCGAGCAGCGACCACACACACCACCAGAATCACCATGAACACAGCAATGCGCGCATACCATGGCGCGACGGCACGTTGAGTACCAGCGCCAGCAGCCGATGTCGCACGGGTGCGGGTTACGCGGTCTGCACCTTTAAATGCAAAGTACAGGATCACCGTCCCGACGGCCCAGGCCAGCAGGTAACGCACCACCGGGAAACCGTACCAGAGCATGCTCATGACGGTTTTCGGGTCTTCCTTCACATATTGGAAGACCAGACCGTTGAGGCGCTGGTGGAATTCACGGTAGAAGTCCATCTCCATCAGACCCAGGAACAGCGCCAGGCTGGAGGCGGCAGTCAGCCAAAAACGCATGGCGCCACGCAGTCGCATTGCATGCGCACTGAGCAATGACAACAGCAAAGGGATGCTGAGATAAACCACGATGCGCAGGTCAAAGCGCAGACCATTGAAAAAGGCTTCGAGGAACGTTGAGGCCGGGGTATCCAGGATCATTTCCCGGTTGTAAACCAGCAATGCCACCCGCAACAGGGTAAACATCAGCATCATGATCAAGGCGCTGAGCAGCGTAAACGCCAGATGCGATTTGACGGTCGGTTGCAACATTCGCTGGGCAGCGTTCTGTTGTTTTAAGGCGTCCGGGTTTGCCATGTCGTTTTAGGACCCAATTGATTCAAGTTGAAGTGGCTTTTCTGTGCACGGCCAGCACCTGCGCCTATAGGGCACACGTGCAGGGAGGTCATGCGCGGGCGGGCAAATGTTGCACGATCACCGGTGATTTACCACTGATACTGCACCCTTTAATGCACAGGGTTTGGCTCGACACCTGAACTGGAAATCCAGGTGAATGGCTTCTGAGAAGCAGCCGAGCCGAAATTTTGCACGCAAATTGTCATGGACGGCACGTGAAAATTTTGTGCAAACGCATAATTTGAAACATAAGAAAGGGCCTTTCGGCCCTTTCTGTAACTCACTGCGCGTTAAACGTTGCCTGGCTTGTTAATCGCCTGCAAAACGTATTGCGGCAAGGCAAACGAACCTTGGTGAACTTCAGGGTTGTAATAGCGAGTAACAATGCCACTGCCAATAAAGCGCTGACGCAGGGTCTCCAGCGGCAACTTGCGGTAATCACTGTTGGTTGAGCCCCAGGCAAAGGTCATCGAGCCGCCGATGTAAGTCGGCACGGCCGCTTGATAGAAGTGCCAATCGGCGAACAAACCACGCATGCGCTCTGCGGTGGTTTTAACTTCTTGCAGTTGCATGAACGGCGTGCCGTTTTGCGTCACCAGCACACCACCTTCATTCAGGCAGCGATGGCAGGCTTGATAGAAGTTTTCAGAGAACAACACTTCACCCGGCCCGATCGGATCGGTGGAGTCAGAAATGATCACATCGAACTTTTCTTCAGTGGTCGCCACAAAGCGCATGCCGTCATCGATCACCAGATTCAGGCGCGGATCGTCGTAGGCCCCTTTGGAATGGTTCGGCAAGAACTCTTTGCACATTTCAACCACGGTGCCGTCGATCTCGACCATGGTGATGTGCTCAATGCCCACATGCTTGGTCACTTCGCGCAGCATGCCACCGTCGCCGCCGCCAATGATCAGCACGCGCTTGACCGTGCCGTGCGCCAGAATCGGCACATGAGTCAGCATCTCGTGGTAGATGAACTCATCCTTTTCCGTGGTCTGAATCACGCCATCCAATGCCATGACCCGGCCCATCACCGGGTTTTCGAAAATCACCAGGCGCTGGTGGTCAGTGCGCACTTCGTGCAGCAGCTTGTCCATACGAAAACGCTGACCATAACCCTCGTAGAGGGTTTCGAGATAGTCGGAGCTAAGTACTTCAGTCATGGGAAGTCCCTTTGAATGCAGATGGCAACGGACGGTCACCCGCCCATGATCGGCAGCTTGAGCGTTTACCACTGTTGCGGTACACGCGTTCAACTGCCCAAGAAAGGCGCGCATTCTACGACGACGAGCATGACAGGTCGAACCTTGACTCAGACAAACTCAGCGGGTGGCGCCAAATAAAGCCGTCGCCACCCGCTGGCCGACGACTTAAATGCGCACATTGCCTCGCGGCCCGGCGATGGCCCAGATAATGAGGCCGAGCACCGGCAAGAAGATAATCAACAGCACCCAAAGGATTTTCATCCCGGTTCCGACGTTACTTTTGAGCACATTGATGATGGCCCAAATATCCAGCGCCAGAATAATCAGACCTACCAGACCATTAAACGTCGACCCCATGGTGATGCTCCTGAGTGAGTGCGTGTTTACTTAGGATAGTCAGCTGCGGCGAGGGTTCCGTTTTTTTATTGCAGGCCGGGCATCAAACGTGAACAGCGACCTTCAACGCTTCCAGCGCAGGCGCAGCACTGATACCTACCTCGGCACACAAGGCCAGCACCCGCGGCAAGTCATTGCCATACACCAGCACCATTTGCAGTTCATCATCCAGCGGCTGGCTCAGGTTCAACAGCACATAGCCGCCGTTCTCCGGGTTCATGCTGCCCATCTGGATCTGGATACGGTTCAACGCCGTCAGCGCTTCGGTTTTAGCCAGTTGCTTGGGCTTGATGTTGAAAGACACGCCAGGACCAAACGAGGCAACGATCTGGGCGAACAGGTCGACATAGGTGTCAGCCTGGAACAGGACGGTTTCCGGCAGGCTGCCAATGACGACCCACTCGCCCAACGCAATAGGGTAAGTGTCGTCGTAGTTGATGTCCGGGTTTGCCGCCAGAAAAGCGTCTTGATCAGCGTAGGCCTGCGCTGCTTCATCAGCGATTTTTGCAATTTCTTCGTCGCCCATGCACCCAGAGCTGATTTTGCTGATGAGTTCAACGAGAGTGTTTTTCATGGGCAAGGCCTGTCACAAGGAAAATTGAGGGCGCGCAGGATATATCAATTGCGCGCCTCAAGGGCATGTAATCAGCCCAACAACTCGTTCAACAGTGCGACGCTATCGTTTGCGCCCATGGTCTTGGCAGCATCCAGCGCGGTGACCTCATTGGCATCCTTGGCTTTTGGATCGGCGCCTTTGCTGATCAGGTACTTAATGATTTCGGTGCGATTAAACATCGCAGCCATCATCAAGGCGGTACGGCCGTCAAACGAAGCGCCTTCAACCTGCGCCCCGCCCTCGATCAGGGTTTTAACCATCTCCAAATCGCCTTTGAACGCCGCGCCAGCAATCGGGCTTTGACCGTTGTCATTGCGAATTTCAGGGTCAGCCTTGTGCTCAAGCAATACCTTCACAGCGTCAACATGCCCGTGATAGCTGGCCAGCATCAGCAAGGTGTCGCCCTTGTGATTACGCAAATTAGGCGGCAAGCCCTTGCTCATCAGAGCTGCCAGCATGGCGGCGTCGCCTTCGCGGGCTTTATTGAAAACCTGCTCGGCAAACTCAGCCGCTTCCTCGGGGGTCATCTGCCGTTGTTGATCGGCTGGCTTGTTGTCTGACATATGAGGCTCCAGGTTGGCTACAGAAAGCCGTAGTTTCCCGAGAGCGGCCAACGGTGTCATCCCCTTTTTACTCAAGTGCGGCATAGAGACAATCAATCAGCAAACGACTCTTGTACAAACGCGCCAACAAACTGTGTGACTGGGCAAAATGCAGGATGCATGATGGCCATTCATGCAAAATGCACGAACCCTGCATCTTAACTAAAAACTAAGCCATTGATTTAAAAGGATTTTATTAGACAGGCGTGCTGGCACAATCACTGCAACTACCTCTCCATGCAAGCACAGATGAGCTAATGGAGCTGATTGACATGAGCCTGATCCAAGAAAAATTCGCGTCCCTGTTTTCGAACTACACCGTCAACGTTAAGCCCCGCCCGGATGGCGGTGTATTGCTGACGTTGTGTGACAGCGAAGGTAAACAGACTCAGCGGGTCATTTCATACGCGCAGTTGCACACCGCAGAACAACTGACTTGGGTGATCAGCGCGATTCGTCGTGATCTGGCAGGTACGGCCAGCGAACTGCCGACCATTTCACTGCTGCAAAGCCAGCACCGCTTTGCCCTGCCAACCTATCACACACGCTGATAAAAGCCTGATCAAACTGTAGGAGCGAGCTTGCCTCGCGATCTTTTGATCTTGGCTATTTTTACGGCCGCTGCGCGCCCGGACGTAGCCTCGCAAAGCTCGTCAACTGCTACGGGGGTGTTCGCTCGCAGCCTTCGTGCCTTGTCAGCGACTGCAGGATGTAAGCGATCCAACTGCAGGAGCGAGCTTGCCTCGCGATCTTTCCAACATCAAAGATCGCAAGCAAGCTCACTCCTTCACGTTCAAAGATTAAATATCGATCTCGGCAAAGCTGCTAACCGTCAGATGATCACCCAGCTTCTTCCCGCCTTCTCGCGCCAGACCACAGGTTTGCATGCCGGCTTGTTGTGCCGCGTCCAGCTCTTCGACGATGTCCGATAGAAACAGGATTTTCCCCGCCGGGCAGCCGATGGCTTCGGTGATGTGCCGGTACGATTGGGCTTCGCGCTTGGGTCCGGACGTGGTGTCGAAATAGCCGCTGAACAAGGGTGTCAGATCGCCCGCTTCCGAGCAGCCAAAAATCAGCTGTTGCGCCTGGATCGAACCTGACGAGTACACGTACAAGTCATAGCCCTTTTCGTGCCAGGCCTTGAGTGCCTCCACCGCATCCGGGTAGACGTGCCCTTTCAACTCGCCCGCCTCGTAACCCTGCTTCCAGATCATGCCCTGCAGCGCCTTAAGCGGCGTGGCTTTGCGGTCTTCGGCGATCCACTGTTGCAAGATCTCGATCACCCGCTCAACGTCCGCCTCGGGCTCGCCGCTGTCCAGACGCACCGCCCCCAGTTGCATCGCAACCTCAGGGTCTTCGGCATGTTCACGGACGAAGTCAGGCAGGTGTTTGGCCGCAAATGGAAACAACACGTCAAACACAAAGCTGACGGCGCTGGTGGTGCCTTCAATGTCAGTGAGGATGGCTTTGATCGGCATACGGGGTCCTTAGTCTTCGAGGCGCGGGAAGCGGCTGGCGATGTCTTCGCCGGTAAAGTTGGCCACCCAGCCTTCGGGGTTGTTAAACAACCGGATGGCCACGAAGTGCGGGTGCTCGCCCATGTCAAACCAATGCGGGGTGCCCGCTGGCACTGAGATCAGGTCGTTTTTTTCGCACAACACGGCATACACATAGTCGCCAATGTGCAATGTAAACAGCCCACGGCCCGCCACGAAAAAACGCACTTCATCTTCGCCATGACGGTGCTCATCGAGGAACTTGGCGCGCAGCTCGGCTTTTTGCGGGTGGTCGCTGTTGAGGCTGATCACGTCAACGGTGACGTAACCCTGCTCAGTCATCAATTGATCAATCTGCGTGCGATAGGCGTCGATCACTTCGTCCTGGCTGGCGCCCGGCTGGATCGGCGCAGCCGCCTGCCAGCGCTCAAAGCGCACGCCCTGCTCGGCCAGCGTGGAGGCGATGTCTTCAAGGTGGGTCAATACCTTGTTGGGTATTTCCGGGCTTGAAACGTGGTAAACAGAAAGGCTGCTCATGGGGGGTATTCCTCAGCTTCGGCGTGCACTTTCGGCTTTTTCCAGGCCGTTCAGGCAGACCGTTGAAATCAGGCAGTGG
The DNA here is from genome assembly GCF_009600165.1 of Pseudomonas sp. FSL R10-0399. Taxonomy (NCBI): domain Bacteria; kingdom Pseudomonadati; phylum Pseudomonadota; class Gammaproteobacteria; order Pseudomonadales; family Pseudomonadaceae; genus Pseudomonas; species Pseudomonas sp. FSL R10-0399. The sequence goes on along the minus strand of NZ_WIWK01000016.1, from coordinate 16,607 downwards.
GCTTCTTCGACGTGAAGTCAGCGTTAACGGTTAAGCACAGCGCGGGTTTTCAACTCGCATTCAAACAAAAACTCAAAGGCTTCGATCTGGCGCAAGGCATCGCTCATGCGCGCACCCCACGTATACAGACCGTGCCCACGAATCAGGTAACCCACGCAGTCAGGGTGTGCCTCAAGCCAGGGCTGAACCTTGGCAGCCAGTCGCTCGATGTCCTGATCATTGTCAAAAATCGGCACCCGAACTGTCGACTCATGGGTCGATACACCACTGAAGGCTTTTTGCAGTTCGTAGTCTTCAAATTCGATACTGTCACCCGGCGTCAGCCGCGACAACACCGTGGCATTCACCGAATGCGTGTGCAACACCGCGCCGATCTCCGGGCGCCAGCTGTACAGCTGAGTGTGCAGCAAGGTTTCCGCAGAAGGCTTTTTGCCCGGTTCCAGGCTGTTGCCTGACAAATCCGTGGCCAGCACGTCATCAATGCCCAACTGGCCTTTGTGCTTGCCTGACACCGTCAGCAGCGCCTCGGTGGCCGACAACCGGGCCGAGTAGTTGCTACTGGTGGCCGGCGACCAGCCGCGACCATATAAAAAACGCCCGGCTTCAATGATTTCCAGGCTCAAGTGTTCACGGGTAAGGCTCATGCCCTGTCCTCTTGCAATCGAGTAGCGATGATAACGGCTGCAGCCAGTGCTGCGAGGCTTGCCATACTAAAGGTGATAGTCGGCCCGAGTGTGTTCCAGCTGTAACCGGCATAAAGCGCTCCCGCCGCGCCGCCCATACCGGCCAGGGTGGCGTAGAGCGCTTGCCCCTGCCCTTGTTGACCAGGCCCGAAACTGCGCTGCACGAAACTCATTGCCGACGCATGAAAACTGCCAAACGTTGCCGCGTGCATCAACTGCGCCAACAGCAACACCCACAGGTATTCGGCAAATGATCCCAGCAACAGCCAACGCAAGGCAGCCAAGGCAAAGCTGGCCATCAATACGCGACGCAACGAAAACTTGAGCAGGATGCGGCGCATGGCCAAAAACATCAGGACCTCAGCCACAACCCCCAACGCCCACAGCATACCGATCACGCCACGGCTGTAACCCAGGCTTTCAAGGTGCAAGGTGATGAAGGTGTAATACGGGCCATGGCTCAGTTGCATCAGCGCAACAGTCACATAAAACGCAATCACGCCGGAGCTGCGCAATTGCTTGAAAAAGCCGCCCTCGTGAGGTTTACGCCCCTGATTCGAAGGCTGGGCATTGGGCACCCACAAGCTGCACAACACTATGCCGCCCATGATCACGACCAGCGCCACCGGGTAAATATCCAGGCTCAGCCATTCAAACAGGCGACCTAGAATCACCACGGTGAGGATAAAACCAATCGACCCCCACAAACGCACCTGGCTGTAACGCTCCGGTTGTTCGCGCAGGTGAGCAAAGGTGATGACTTCGAACTGCGGCAGCACCGCGTGCCAGAAGAACGCATGCAACGCCATCACCAGCGCCAGCCAGGCGTAGCTCTTGCTGATAAAGATCAGGCTGAAGCCGAGCAAGGTGCACAACGCACCCAGCCGCACGATCAGCAGACGCTTGCCGGTGTAATCACCCAGCCAGCCCCACAAGTTGGGCGCCACGCAGCGCATCAGCATGGGAATGGCGACCAACTCGCCGATCCGTGCACTGGAGAATCCGAGGTGATGGAAGTACAGCGCCAGAAAAGGCGCTGTAGCACCGAGCAAAGCGAAGTAAAAAAGGTAAAACCCTGACAAACGCCAGTAAGGAAGAGGCGCCATTGCCATCAGACCATGGCGCTCAACGACCGCTGAATCACAATTGGCCCAGCACAGGCGTCGTCACACGCACATCGGCGTTTTGCCCGCGATGACGCAACAGGTGGTCCATCAGCACGATGGCCATCATGGCTTCGGCAATCGGGGTCGCCCGAATGCCAACGCACGGGTCATGACGACCTTTAGTGATGACGTCGACCGGGTTACCGTCTTTGTCAATCGAGCGGCCCGGGGTGGTGATGCTCGACGTAGGCTTGAGCGCCAGGTGCGCCACGATGGGCTGGCCCGACGAAATACCGCCCAAAATGCCGCCCGCATTGTTGCTCACAAAGCCCTGCGGGGTCAGTTCATCACGGTGCTCGGTACCGCGCTGGGCAACACTGGCAAAGCCGGCGCCGATTTCGATGCCCTTGACCGCATTGATGCTCATCAAGGCGTGCGCCAGATCGGCATCCAGACGGTCGAAAATGGGCTCGCCCAACCCCGGAATCACACCTTCGGCCACCACGGTGATCTTGGCCCCAACCGAGTCCTGATCACGGCGCAGTTGGTCCATGTAGGCTTCAAGCTCTGGCACTTTGTCCGGATCAGGGCTGAAAAAGGCGTTTTCTTCGACCGAATCCCAGGTTTTGAACGGGATTTCAATCGGGCCCAACTGGCTCATGTAGCCGCGAATCACAATGCCCTGGGTCGCCAAATACTTTTTGGCGATCGCCCCGGCCGCTACCCGCATGGCAGTTTCACGTGCAGAACTGCGCCCACCTCCGCGATAATCGCGCTCGCCGTATTTGTGGTGGTAGGTGTAGTCGGCATGGGCCGGGCGGAACAGGTCCTTGATTGCCGAATAGTCCTTGGACTTCTGATCGGTGTTGCGGATCAACAAACCGATGGCGCAGCCGGTGGTGCGGCCTTCAAACACACCGGATAGAATCTCGACTTCGTCGGCTTCCTGACGCTGTGTGGTGTGGCGGCTAGTGCCCGGTTTGCGGCGGTCCAGGTCACGTTGCAGGTCTTCAAGAGACAGCTCGAGCCCGGGTGGACAGCCATCTACAATAGCGACCAACGCCGGACCATGGCTTTCGCCTGCGGTGGTAACAGTGAACAGCTTGCCGAAGGTATTGCCGGACATTCAGGGCGCTCCGTGAAAATCAGCCTAAAAACTAAGCTTGGATAACTAAGCGCGCCAGTATACGCAGGCTGCCTCTGTAGTTCATCCTCCAACCTTACTCATCCGGTGTTGTGTAACCGGCACTTTCAACAATGATGGCGTGACGATGCTGCGAATACTCCTTCTGGTTCTAACCCTGTTTGGTACTCAGGCCTTTGCGGCGACTCAGTCCAACGTCTTGCTGCGCCCCATCGAGCTGGATACCGGCTCCGGTACTCTGTATGGCTCGCTGGTGTTGCCAAAAAGTGACAAGCCGGTACCGGTGGTCCTGCTTATTGCCGGTTCCGGGCCAACCGACCGCGATGGCAACAACCCGATTGGCGGGCGCAACGACAGCTTGAAAAAACTCGCCTGGCGTTTGGCGCAAAACAACATTGCCAGCGTGCGCTTTGACAAGCGCGGCATTGCGCAAAGCCAGCCGGCCGCCCCGGATGAGCGCCAACTGAGCGTCGATCAATACGTCAACGACGCCGTGGCCTGGGGCGACAAGCTCAAGGCCGACCCGCGTTTTGGCAAAGTGTTTTTGCTCGGTCACAGCGAAGGCGCACTGATTGCCGTCCTGGCCGCCCCGCGCATCGACGCCGCCGGGGTTATCTCGATTGCCGGTTCCGGGCGCCCTGTCGGTCAGTTGCTGCGTGAGCAGTTGCAGCGCAACAACTTGCCGCCGGCCCTGCTCAAGCGCAGCTTTGAGCTGATAGCCAGCCTCGAAGCCGGGCATACCGACGATAACGTGCCGCCAGCCCTTGAAGCGATCTTTCGCCCAAGCGTGCAGCCTTACCTGATCAGCCTGCTGCGCTATAACCCGGCCAAAGCCTTCGCTGCACTGAAGATGCCGGCGATGATTATTCAGGGCACCCACGACATTCAGGTCGAGGTCAAAGATGCGCGCCTGCTTAAAGCCGCCAAGCCAGATGCATCCCTGACCCTGGTACACGGCATGAACCACGTCATGCGCATTGTGCCGATGGACATCAAACGCCAGGTGCTGTCCTACAACGACCCCAACCAACGCCTCGCGGGTGAAGTCGGTGACCGGATTGTGCGCTTTATCGCAAAAGTGAATGCCGCTCAGCCCTCCAGTCCTGCGCATAACGGCCGATAAAACATTGTCGGCCGTCTTCATTGAGCCGACATATCGTGCTTGCACAGGATTTTGCCGTTATGAGCGACACCCCATCACAACCTGCCGACTCGCCAGAGCCGGCCACGCCCGAGGCGCCCCCGCGACCTTGGGCTGAAGTGCAGCCCGAGCATTTCAAAATGCTGCGCCTGGCGCCCTTACCCACCGATCGCAGCACCGGGGCGCGGCCTTTGCGCTTCGTCCAGTTTGGTTATGCCGAGCGCCACAACAAAGAGCAGAGCTTGCTGCGCCTGAGCATTTCGCTGCCCGGTCAACAGGTCCGCAAAGAGCAAAACCAGCTCGATATCTGGCTTGATCACACCACCCAACTTGCCAGCATCAGCCCTGAACGCGGCGTGCTGGTTGAGCCGCTGAACCGGGGTATCGGGCGCTTTCTCATGGCCCAGGGCGCGCAGTGGGTACAGAAAAAATGGTCACGCTATCGCTTTGAAAGCTTCGATTTGCCGACCAAGGACGCCCTGCACGAAGACATGCGCCTGCGCCGCGACCATTGCTTGCGCACCCAGGGCTTTGACGTGATCTATGAAGACGCCCTGCATCGCAAGGCGCGGATTGAAACGGGGCTTGCGGCAGATTTGTACAACACCTGGAACAGCGAAAAAATCCAGTTTGTCGAGATTCTCGAAGCGGCGCAGATGCTCCAGCAAGCCGAACAGAACTTGCAGGAACAAGAGCTGAAGCTGCGCGAAAAAGACGAGAAGATCAGCAAGTTCAAGCGTGAAGACACCGGTTTACGCTTCACCATCACCTGTCTGGTGGCGTTCGCCGTGTTTCAAGCTGCCTTACTGATCTGGATTGCCACCCATCGCTGAAGGCAGGCCCCCTTGCAGGGCCTGCCGGGTTTCACCCCTTAAACCCGTGCAGCAAACAGCGCCTGATGCTCGCGGCACTGCTCAGCGGTCAGCATAAACACGCCGTGGCCGCCATGTTCAAAGTCGAGCCAGGCAAAGTCCACTTCCGGGTACAGCGCTTCAACATGCACCTGGCTGTTGCCCACTTCGACAATCAACAAACCTTTGTCGGTCAGATGATCCGCTGCTTCGGCCAGCATCCGCCGTACCAGATTCAAACCGTCATCACCGCAGGCCAGGCCCAGCTCAGGCTCATGCTGATACTCGGCAGGCATGTCGGCAAAGTCTTCGGCATCCACATACGGCGGGTTCGACACGATCAAGTCAAAACGCTGGCCGGGCAAGCCATCAAAACCATCGCCCTGCACCGTGTACACACGCTCATCGACGCCGTGGCGCTCAATGTTCTGATTGGCCACTTCCAGCGCTTCAAACGACAGATCCGCCAGCACCACCTCGGCATTCTGGAACTCATCGGCACACGCGATACCGATGCAGCCCGAGCCGGTGCACAAGTCGAGAATGCGCGCCGGTTCAGCGCCCAGCCATGGCTCGAAACGTTTTTCGATCAGCTCACCGATCGGTGAACGCGGAATCAACACGCGCTCATCGACAATAAACGACATGCCGCAGAACCAGGCTTCGCCTAACAGGTACGCCGTGGGCACGCGCTCCTCGATGCGGCGCTTGAGCAAATGCTGAAGGTTCACCAGTTCGTCGTCTTCGAGACGGCAATCGAGGTAGCTGTCGGCAATTTCCCACGGCAGGTTCAACGCACCCAACACCAGTTGACGAGCCTCGTCCCAAGCGTTATCGGTGCCATGACCAAAAAATAGATCTTCCCTGTGAAAATGGCTAACAGCCCAGCGAATATGGTCGCGCAGTGTGCGCAGTCGGGAAGTGATCAACGGTCTTACTCCTCAAAATCGACCCACGATTCTAACAGCCAAATTCCGACGCGGCCAAAGTTGTGCCGGACGGTGATCCGGGGCACACATTTGTACGCGTCTGAATCCGTTACAAAAAACTTAAAAACGTTACATTTCGTAGGTTTATGCACGTTTGCAATGTTTCTTGACATCGCTGTAGGCCAACAACGGCGTGGCTTACACGACTGCCCATTCACATAAACGCTCGGCCAGTGGAGAATGTCGCAAAAGCCCCACTCAAAGGAGCCCCCGAATGTCCGCTTTAAAGACGATGTTTCAACTCACTGGGCGTGGTTATGCCGCAGCTAATCTGAGCAATGCCAGCCTGCTGATCATCGATGCGCAAAACGAATACCTCAGTGGCCCTCTGGCCCTGTCCGGGATGGAAGCCGCGACTGCCAACATCGCCCTGCTCCTCGAAGCCGCCCGCAAGGCCAAACGCCCGGTGGTACACGTTCGCCATCTGGGCACGGTCGGCGGCATGTTCGACCCGCAAGGCCCACGCGGCGAGTTCATCGCCGGGCTTGAGCCGACAGGCGATGAAGTGGTTATCGAGAAGCGCATGCCCAACGCCTTCAACGACACCCGCCTGCGAGAAGCACTGGAAACACAGGGTCATCTGGACCTGATCGTCTGCGGCTTCATGAGCCACTCCAGCGTCAGCACCACCGTGCGCGCCGCCAAAGACTACGGCTTTCGCTGCACCCTGGTCGAAGATGCCTGCGCCACCCGCGACCTGCCCACCGCCAACGGCGTCATCAGCGCGGCAGACGTGCAGCGAACCGAAATGGCGATCATGAATGACAACTTCGCCACCCTGGCCCAAACCAAAAACCTCATCTGAGCCTGCCACTGATAGGCGGCGCCCTTTGACCGCCTATCTGCACCCTTGCTGTGCGCCAGCTTGAACTCCGATTTCGGAGCACCTCAGGAACAACCCGCCCATGTTCCTGTCTGAAGGGCCGATACCCTATAAGGAAAGATCGGAATGAAGATCTCCGATGGTTTTGATGCACGACGCTTACGCCCTAAAGAACACCGAAACTGGCGCGCATGGCTGATTCTGACCCTGGCTGCCCTGCTTACACTGGCAGGGGTCGCGTTACTGTTGACCGGCGCCAGCAGCCTGATCGGCCACCCGGCGGCTCTGGGCGACCTGAACGCCAACCCCACCGCTGCCGTACTGGTGCTGATCGCCGGGCTACTGGTCAGCTGGCTGGGCATCTGGCTATGGCGCCGCAGCCGTCGGCGCATGCGTGCTCCATTTGGCTTGAACATGGCGCCGCACCTGATGAAAAAGCGCGACTAATACACATCGGCCTGCCGATTGTCGTCGACTTGGGTAAACTGTGCGCCCTTCGCGGAGGCTGACATGCAAGACGACGACTTTTCCCTGTTCAAAAACGAGATTCGCGGTGTCAAACCGATCAAGCATGATCGCGCCGACACCGGCAAACCCAAAACTGACCGTGCGCAACTGGCCAAACTGCGGCAAAACGCTATCGTGCGTAGCAACACCACGATCATTGACGGTTTGTCTGACCAGTTTGTGATTGATGTCGGCCCCGAAGATCAACTGCACTGGGCCCGCGATGGCGTGCAAGAAAGCCAGATGCGCAAACTTAAGCTGGGCCAGATCAGCTTCGAAGGCAGCCTGGACCTGCACGGCATGACCGTCGAAAAGGCCCGCGAAACGCTCTGGGAGTTCCTCGGCGAAGCCACCCGCCTTGAAGTCCGCTGCGTGCGCGTCACCCACGGCAAGGCCGTGCGTCTGGACGGCAAAAAACCCATGATCAAAAGCCACGTCAACACCTGGTTGCGCCAACATGCCCAAGTCCTGGGTTTCTGCTCCTGCCAGGCCAAACATGGCGGCGCTGGCGCCGTTTACGTCATGCTCAAACGCACCATGATGGAAGGCCGCGACGAGTAACCGCGCATCGCCACACTTGCAGCGCCGAGTCAGCCCCCGTACCCTTGCCCTTTGCGAAAAATCCCACAGGTAGATTAATGTCCCTGGAACAAAACTACACCGCCATCCTCGGTCAGCTTGGCGAAGACGTCTCCCGCGAAGGTCTGCTGGACACGCCCAAGCGTGCCGCCAAAGCCATGAAATACCTTTGCCGCGGTTATGAGCAGACCCTCGAAGAAGTCACCAACGGTGCCTTGTTCAGCTCTGACAACAGCGAAATGGTGCTGGTCAAGGACATCGAGTTGTACTCGTTGTGCGAACACCATTTGCTGCCTTTTATCGGCAAGGCGCACGTGGCCTACATTCCAAGCGGTAAAGTGCTGGGCTTGTCGAAAGTCGCACGTATCGTCGACATGTATGCCCGTCGCTTGCAGATTCAAGAGAACCTGAGCCGTCAGATCGCCGACGCGGTGATGCAAGTCACTGGCGCCCTGGGCGTTGCCGTGGTGATTGAAGCCAAGCACATGTGCATGATGATGCGCGGTGTCGAGAAGCAAAACTCGTCGATGATCACTTCGGTGATGCTGGGTGAGTTCCGCGAAAACGCGGCCACACGCAGTGAGTTTCTCAGCCTGATCAAGTAATCCGGGCATAAAAGAGCCGGCGTTCATCGCCGGTTTTTTTTCGCCTGGCTGTTTCGGCTAAGCTCCCTCCTTTATTTATTTGCCCATGAGGCTTTCTACTGTGTTTATCAAAGCGCTTCGCATCGGTTTGGGCCAATTGATCATCGCCGGGGATTTCATTACCCGCCCCAGCAAAAAACAGCGCCCTGCTGCTGACCAGGCAAAAGTTGATCAAGCGGCCAAAAGCCTGACCCTGTATCAGTTCCACGCCTGCCCGTTTTGCGTGAAAACCCGCCGTAACCTGCGCCGCCTGAACGTGCCAGTGGCCCTGCGCGACGCGAAAAACAACGAGCAAGATCGCCATACCCTGCTGGAGCAAGGCGGCAAGATCAAAGTGCCTTGCCTGCGGATCGAAGAAGACGGCAAGACCACCTGGATGTATGACTCCAAAGTGATCATTGAGTACTTGAACACACGGTTTGCCAGCGTTTAAACGCCAGTAGCAGCTGCAAGCTGCGATTTATTGATGTTTAAAATCAACCCATCGCAGCCTGCGGCAGTCCCAGCTTAATCCAGCATCCCGACATAGCGCGGCTGGCTCGCCACGCGCTGTATCCAGGCCTGGATCCCCGGGAACCTGCTCAGATCAAACCCGCCCTGATGCGCCACGTGGGTGTAGGCATACAGCGTCACGTCAGCAATCGAGAAGTGCTCACCCACCAGATACGGCGTGCGTTGCAATTGCTGCTCCATCACCTCCAGCGCCCTGTAACCGCGCTTTTGCAGCTTGCGGTATTCCTCTAGCCGCTCTTCGGGCAAGCCCAGATAGAACTGGATAAACCGTGCCACCGCAATGTAGGGCTCGTGGCTGTATTGCTCAAAAAACTGCCACTGCAATACCTGGGTGCGCAAACGCGGCTCGGTGGGTAAGTAGTCACTGCCATCTGCCAGGTAGTTGAGAATCGCGTTGGACTCCCACAGGCAGGTGCCATCTTCCAGTTCCAGCACCGGCACTTTGCCGTTCGGGTTTTTTGCCAGGAACTCAGGGGTTTGTGTGTCGCCATTGAGAATGTCGACCGACTGCCACTCATATTCCAGGCCCAGCAGGTGCAGCATCAGTTTGATTTTGTAGCAGTTGCCCGAGTTGTAATCGCCATAAACCTTGAGCATCGCAACTCCTAAGCCGCCTGTGCGGCGTGTGCTTGACGGATAACCATTGCCAGACGCTTGAGACCTTCATGCAAGCGTTCTGGATCAATGTGACTGAAGTTCAAACGCAGACTCCCCACGTTCTGGTCCGGGTCGGCGAAGAACGGCTCACCCGGCATAAACGCGACGTCTTGTGCCAGCGCTGGCTTGAGCAAGGTGCGGGTATCCAGCGGCTGCTTGAGGGTCAGCCAGAAAAATAGCCCACCCTGCGGCACCTGCCAATCCGCCAGGTCCGAAAAGTGTTCTTCCAGCGCGGCCTGAAAGCCGTCACGGCGCACGCGGTAAAAATCACGCAACACCGCCAAATGGTTGGCCATTTTCTCGGTGCCGATCCACTGCAACGCCTGCCATTGGCCAATACGGTTGGTGTGCAAATCCGCCGACTGCTTAAGGCGCAGCAAGTGCGGAAACAAATCCGGACTGGCAATCAAAAAGCCAACGCGCAGGCCCGGCAACAGGGTTTTCGACACCGTGCCGGTGTAGATCCAGCTGGCTGTTTTCAAGCGACTGACAATCGGCGTCGCGCTGCCGCCATCAAAGGTCAGTTCGCGGTACGGCTCGTCTTCAATCAGGGTGACACCGAACTCGTCGAGCAGCGCGGCCACGGCGTCGCGCTTGGCTTCGCTGTAACGCACGGCAGACGGGTTCTGAAAGGTCGGAATCAAATAGATAAAGGCCGGGCGGTGTTTAGCCAACTGAACACGCAACGCTGCCAGGTCCGGGCCATCGGCCTGTAGCGGGAAGGTCAGGCATTCGGCGCCGAACAGTTGGAAGATTTGCAGCGCTGCCAGATAGGTCGGCGCCTCAAGCATGATTTCGGTGCCCTTGTCGATGTACAGCTTGGCTGCCAGGTCGAGTGCCTGTTGCGAACCGCTGAGCACCAGCACCTGGCTCGCCTCACAGTTAACCCCTAACGCACGCGCTTCTGCGGCCAGCGCCTCACGCAGGGCCGGTTCGCCTTCGCTCATGCCGTACTGGCCCAAAGATACGGGCATGTCGGTCCAGTCGACTTTAGGCAGCATCGACTCTGCCGGTAGCCCGCCGGCAAAGGACATGACTTCCGGACGCTGAGCAGCCGCCAGAATTTCACGGATCAAAGAACTTTTAAGGCGCGATACACGTTCGGAGAAAGCCATTGAGGTCACCCGTAGCAGAAATCATTGGAAATAAGTCAAACTGGTTGACCGAAATTACGCCTCAGCGACTGGATACGTCAATATGCTTGACCTTAAAAACCCGACCACCCAGCGTACAGCCATGCAAGCCTTCTTCTTTGGCTACCAAGCGTTCACGGCCAAGGCCGACGAGATGCTCGCCCGGCGCGGACTAAGCCGGGTTCATCAACGCATCGTGTTTTTCATTGCCCATTACCCTGGTGTCAGCGTCAAGGAACTGCTCACCTTGCTCGGCGTGAGCAAGCAAGCCCTCAATACACCGTTGCGCCAATTAATCGAAATGGATTTGGTCGTCAGCGTGGTGCCGCCCTCCGACAAGCGCAAACGCCTGCTGGAACTGACCGCCGACGGTGTCCGCTTTGAAGCCAGCCTGCGCCGCGAACAGGTTAAATTGCTGCAACGGGTGTTCGAACAAGCCGGTGAAGAAGCGGTGAACGGCTGGCTGACGATCAATCAGGCGCTGGGGCAAAGCCGTTCAAGCTGACAAACCTGATAATTTGAAAACAATACTTGCTTTATTTGTATACAAACGCATAAATCAGCAGACCCCGATCGTGCAACGGGAAACGCTTGTACGGGTATATGGAGAAAGTAATGAGTCTGGAAACCTGGCTGCTGTTCAGCAGTGCCGCCTTGGTCGTGATCCTGATTCCAGGGCCACTGTCGTTATTGATGATCAGCAACAGCCTGAACTACGGCTTGCGCCGTTCTTACCCGGCATTTTTGGGTGGGGTGATTGCCTCGATCTGCTTGCTCAGCGCATCGGCGCTGGGCTTGGGCGCCCTATTGCTGGCGTCGGAGCAATTGTTCAGCGCCCTTAAAATCATCGGCGCGCTGTACCTGTTCTACCTGGCCTGGCAAAGCTGGAAGCAATCGCGCCAACCGGCAAGAGCCACTACAGTGCCGGACGCCGCACCAAAACCGCGCTTTCGCGCACTCTTTGGGCGCGCGTTTGTGCTCGGGGCCAGCAACCCCAAAGACATTTTGTTTTTTGCCGCGTTCTTGCCGCAGTTCCTTGACCCCAACCAACCCTTTTTGGGGCAACTGCTGGTGATGATCGCCACCTGGACCGTGCTCGACCTGCTCTGCAAGCTAGCCTACGGCCTGGGCGCCCACGGCGCGGCGAGCTACCTGCGCAGTGGCAAGGGGCAAAGCTGGTTCAATAAGGTCAGCGCTGGCTTGTTCAGCGTGGCGGGCACGGCCTCGTTGTTAAGCCGTTAAATCACACCGCCACTGTAGGAGCGAGATTGCCTCGCGATCTTTTAAAAGGTCAAAAGATCGCGAGGCAAGCTCGCTCCTACAGGTTTTGCTTAAATCGCGGGCAAAAAAAAGCCCGCAGTGTGAGCGGGCAAATCATCTACCACGATGCGAACTTTTAAAGCCTAACTACCACGGTACGTCGAGTAACTGTACGGCGAGATCAGCAACGGCACATGGTAGTGATCCTGCTCGGCACTGATCCCGAAACGCAGCACCACCACATCCAGAAACGCCGGCTCCGGCAATTTCACACCCCGTGCGCGGTAGTAATCACCGGCACTGAACTGCACCTGGTAAACCCCTGAACGGTAGTCGTCACCCTGCAACAGCGGTGCGTCGCAGCGCCCGTCTTCGTTGGTCAAGGCGCTCGCCACCAAGGTCAACTGGGCACCTTCAACGCGGTACAGCTCGACCTTGATCGAACTGCCCGGACATCCGTGTGCGGCATCCAAAACGTGTGTAGTCAAACGTCCCATTGAGTGTGCGACCTCCCCGACTCGGTGAATAAATTCGGCTGCCGTGCTTTCAGATAAGCCCCGAAAGACACGGCGATGCGAAGATTAAGACACTTATTCAAAAAATTGTACACAATTAAAAATGCTATTTTTCGCGACACGTCTAACCTGAGGTTTGGAGACTATCAACGCTCAAAGACACGGCCTTTAGAGACTTTGTATTCAGAACCTGACCAATCAGGCAAGTTTTTTGCAAGTACCCTTCAAGCACAAAGCATGATAAAAATGCACGAATTCAGGGTTACAAATTTATTATTAAGTTGTATACAATCAAGTCATCGCAGAGACGCCAAGTCTGGCCAGTCGACTGTTAACACCCACAATAAGGAAGACTGTAGTGAGCGCTGACTACCCACGCGACCTGATTGGTTACGGTCCAAACCCTCCTCATCCGCACTGGCCGGACAACGCCCGTATCGCCCTGTCTTTTGTGCTCAATTACGAAGAAGGCGGCGAACGCAGCCTTCTGCATGGCGACAAAGAATCGGAAGCCTTCCTCTCGGAGATGGTCTCGGCGCAGCCGCTGCAAGGCGAGCGCAACCTGTGCATGGAGTCCTTGTACGAATACGGTAGCCGCGCAGGCGTATGGCGGGTGCTCAAGCTGTTCAAGGAATTCGACATTCCGCTCACGGTCTTCGCCGTGGCCATGGCCGCGCAGCGTCACCCGGACGTGATCCGCCACATGGTTGCCGCCGGCCACGAGATCTGCAGCCACGGTTATCGCTGGATTGACTACCAGTACATGGATGAAGCGCTAGAACGCGAGCACATGCTCGAAGCGATCCGCATCCTCACCGAAATCACCGGCGAACGCCCGCTGGGCTGGTACACCGGTCGCACCGGCCCCAACACCCGTCGGTTGGTCATGGAAGAAGGCGGCTTCTTGTATGACAGCGACACCTACGACGACGACCTGCCCTACTGGGAACCCAACAACCCGACCGGCAAAGCGCACCTGGTGATCCCGTACACACTGGACACCAATGACATGCGCTTTACCCAGGCGCAGGGTTTTAACACCGGCGAGCAATTCTTCCAGTACCTCAAGGATGCTTTCGATGTGCTGTACGCCGAAGGCGCAGAGTCGCCGAAAATGCTTTCAATCGGCCTGCATTGCCGCCTCATTGGCCGCCCTGCGCGTCTCGCCGCCCTCAAACGCTTCATCGAGTACGCCAAAGGCCACGAACAGGTCTGGTTTACCCGCCGCGTGGACATTGCCCGCCACTGGCACGCCACCCATCCTTTTGTTGCCGAGACCGACCGATGAGCGCCTTCAAGACCCTCAAGCCGTCAACCCTGAGCCGCGATGAGTTCGTCGCAGCCTTTGCCGACATTTACGAGCACTCACCCTGGGTGGCCGAAAAGGCATACGACCTGGGCCTGGACGCCAGCGTCGATCAGATCGACACCCTGCACCAGCGCATGAGCGACCTGTTATTGAGCGCCGATCACGACCGCCAACTGGCACTGATCAACGCTCACCCGGACCTGGCCGGCAAAGCTGCCGTCCAGGGCCAACTGACCGAAGCCAGCACCCATGAACAAGCCGGCGCCGGTATTCACCAATGCACGGAAGAAGAGTTTCAGCGCTTCACCGAGCTGAACGAGGCCTACAAAGCCAAGTTCAAGTTTCCCTTCATCATGGCGGTAAAAGGCAGCGACCGGCACCAGATCCTCGCCGCGTTCGAAACTCGCATCCACAACCCGGCAGACGTCGAGTTCAAATGCGCGTTGGCAGAAATCAACAAAATAGCCCTGTTCCGATTACGCCAGCTCTAAGCCGATCCGGCAGGTGCCGGTGAAGTATCTCCAGCCACTTATTTAAAGGCAGACCAGAAGAATGAAAGCTTACGCCGTACCGTTCGAGAAGTTCGTCAACCTGGCCGATGCCCGTCTAGGCACCAAAATTGTTTCGGTGACCGATGACTGGTTCGCAGACGCCAACCGCCTGTTCCAGCCGACCCCGGCCGTGTGGAAGGAGGGCGTTTTCGATGACAACGGCAAGTGGATGGACGGCTGGGAGTCCCGCCGTAAGCGCTTTGAAGGCTATGACAGTGCCGTCATCCGCCTCGGCGTTCCGGGCTCTATCAAGGGCGTCGACATCGACACTTCATTCTTCACCGGTAACTTCCCGCCATCGGCCTCCCTCGAAGCCTGCTTTTTGGCTGAAGGCGAGCCGACTGAAAACACCCAATGGGTTGAAGTGCTGTCGGCGGTCGAGTTGCAAGGCAACAGCCACCACTACCACGAGATCACTAACGACCAGGCGTTCAGCCACCTGCGTTTCAACATCTACCCGGACGGCGGCGTAGCGCGTCTGCGTGTGTATGGCGTGCCATTCCGTGACTGGTCTGCGCTGGGTGACAACGAACAGGTCGACCTGGCCGCCGCCCTCAATGGTGGCCGCGCCCTCGCCTGCTCCGACGAACACTTCGGCCGCATGAGCAACATTCTTAACCCGGGCCGTGGCATCAACATGGGCGATGGTTGGGAAACCGCACGTCGTCGTACCCCTGGCAATGACTGGGTCATCGTCGCGCTGGGTCATGCCGGTGAAGTTGAAAAAATCGTCGTCGACACCCTGCACTTCAAGGGCAACTACCCGGACAGCTGCTCGATCCAGGGCGCGTTCGTCAAGGGCGGTACCGACAGCCAGATCGAAACCCAGAGCCTGTTCTGGCGTGAATTGCTGCCGAGCCAAAAACTCGAAATGCACGCCGAGCACAGCTTCAGCGAGCAGATCAAAGCGCTGGGCCCGATCACCCACATCCGCCTCAACCTGTTCCCGGATGGCGGTGTGAGCCGCCTGCGTGTACTGGGCAAGGTCGCTAAATAAGGAAGACCCGATCGCGGGCAAGCCCGGCTCCCACAGGGAATGCATTTCAAATGTGGGAGCGGGCTTGCCCGCGATAGCAACACCACAAACACCACAGCAATCCAGATAAGAAGACCAACATGCGCACATTACAGATTGAACCGCTGACCAAAGAAGCCTTCGCCCCGTTCGGTGACGTGATTGAAACCGATGGCAGCGACCACTTCATGATCAACAACGGTTCAACCATGCGCTTTCATCGTCTGGCCGAGGTCCAAACGGCTACGCCAGAGTGCAAGGCGATCATCAGCATCTTCCGCGCCGAGGCGCAGGACATGCCGTTCACTGTGTGCATGCTGGAGCGCCATCCGCTGGGCAGCCAGGCGTTTATTCCGCTGCTCGGCAACCCCTTTCTGATCGTGGTCGCGCCCGTTGGCGATGCACCTGTATCAGGCTTGGTCCGCGCCTTTGTCAGTAATGGCAGGCAGGGCATTAATTACCATCGCGGCGTCTGGCACCACCCGGTGCTGACGATCGAAAAGCGGGATGACTTCCTGGTGGTTGATCGCAGTGGCTCAGGCAATAACTGCGATGAGCATTTCTTTAAAGAGGATGAGCGTTTGATCCTCGCCCCCCACCAATAAGAGAAGGTCTGCTCATTCACTCAAGAGTGACAGGCGAGAGGTAAAGACTGTGCAAGCACATCTGATGGAATGGCTGAATCTGGGCGTGCGCTGGATTCATATGATTACCGGTGTGGCCTGGATTGGCGCGTCGTTTTATTTTGTCTGGCTTGAGAACAACCTCAATCGAGCCAACCCCAAAGACGGCCTGTCCGGCGACTTATGGGCCATTCACGGGGGCGGTATCTACCACCTCGAAAAATACAAGCTGGCCCCACCGACCATGCCGGAAAACCTGCACTGGTTTAAATGGGAAGCCTACTTCACCTGGATGTCCGGCATCGCCCTGCTTTGCTTGGTGTTCTATTTCAACCCGGCGCTGTACCTGATCGCTCCCGGCTCCAGCATGAGCGGCCCCGAAGCGGTTGCCATCGGTATTGGTTCGCTGATTGCCGGCTGGTTTGTCTACGACTTCCTGTGCGACTCTGCCTTGGGCAAACGCCCGGCACTGCTCGGCTTTATCCTCTTTTTGCTGCTGGTTGCCGCAGCGTTCGGCCTGAGCAAAGTGTTCAGCGGGCGCGGCGCGTATCTGCATGTCGGCGC
>NZ_WIWK01000169.1:0-9354 GCF_009600165.1 Pseudomonas sp. FSL R10-0399 | reverse complement strand
GCATTACGGCTTCGACAAACCCATGCACGAGCGCTTGTGGCTGATGCTCAAGAACTACGCGCAACTGGATTTCGGCAACAGCTTTTTCCGTGGGGCCAAGGTCACTGACCTGATCTTGCAGAAGCTCCCGGTGTCGATCTCGCTAGGCGTGTGGGCCACCCTCATCACCTACCTGATCTCGATCCCGCTGGGGATTCGCAAGGCCATCCACAACGGCAGCAAATTTGATGTGTGGACCAGCACCGCGATCATCATTGGCTACGCCATGCCGGCGTTTCTGTTTGCCATTTTGCTGATCGTGGTGTTCGCGGGCGGCAGTTATGTGAGCTGGTTTCCGATCCAGGGCATGGTCTCGGACGACTTCGACAGCCTGAGCTTTTTCGGCAAGATCGCCGACTACCTGTGGCACATGGTCTTGCCGGTAAGCGCGCTGGTGATCGGCGGTTTTGCCACCCTGACCATCCTCACCAAAAACAGCTTCTTGAATGAAATCAGTCGCCAGTACGTGGTCACTGCGCGGGCCAAAGGTCTGACCGAAAAACGCGTGCTCTACGGCCATGTGTTACGCAACGCCATGTTGCTGGTGGTGGCCGGCGTGCCGCAGGCGCTGATCGAAGTGTTCTTTGCCGGTTCCTTGCTGATCGAAACCATCTTCAACCTCGATGGCATCGGCCGCATGAGCTACGAGGCGGCGATATCCCGCGATTACCCGGTGGTGTTTGGCACGCTGTTTCTGTTCACCCTGTTCGGGCTGTTGATCAAGTTGATCGGCGACATTTGCTACACCCTGCTCGACCCCCGTATCGACTTCTCGGCGAGGAATGCCTGATGTTTACCCTCTCTCCCCTGAGCCGTCGGCGCTTCGCCCATTTCAAGGCCAACCGCCGGGGCTGGTGGTCGCTGTGGCTGTTTATCGGCCTGTTTGTGGTCTGCCTGTGCGGCGAATTGATCGCCAACGACAAACCCTTGGCCATTCACTTCAAAGACCAGTGGTATTTCCCGATTGTCTCCAGCCACCTTGAAACCGACTTCGGCGGCGAACTGCCTTTCGAGCCGGATTACCGCAGCGAATACGTGCAGACACTCATCACCGGGCAAGGCGGCTGGATGCTCTTTGCGCCCATCCCGTTCAGTTCCGACACGGTCAACTACGACCTCAAGGTGCCCTCCCCAAGCCCACCCAGCAGCAGTAACTGGCTGGGCACCGATGAGCAGGCCCGTGACGTGCTGGCGCGGGTGATCTTTGGCGCGCGGATTTCGATCCTGTTTGCCTTGATCCTCACCGCCATCAGTGCGCTGGTAGGCATCACGGCGGGCGCCTTGCAGGGCTTTTACGGCGGCCTGGTGGACCTGATCGGCCAACGCCTGCAAGAAGTCTGGGCCGGGCTGCCGGTGCTGTACCTGCTGATCATCCTCTCGGGTTTTATCGCCCCGAGCTTTTGGTGGTTGCTGGGCATCATGGCGCTGTTCAGTTGGCTGGCCCTGGTGGACGTGGTGCGCGCCGAATTTTTGCGCGGGCGCAATCTGGAATACGTCAAAGCCGCACGGGCCTTGGGCTTGACCAATGGTGCGCTGATGCGCCGGCACATTCTGCCTAACGCCATGACTTCGACCCTGACCTACATCCCGTTCATTTTGACCGGCGCAATTGCCACCCTCACCGCCCTGGACTTTCTCGGCTTCGGCATGCCGCCCGGCACCGCCTCGCTGGGTGAACTGATCGGCCAGGCCAAGCGCAATCTGCAAGCCCCATGGCTGGGCCTGACCGCGTTTTGTGTGCTGGCACTGATTTTGTCGCTACTGGTGTTTATCGGCGAAGCCTGCCGTGACGCGTTTGATCCAAGGAGTTGAGATGAGCGACACACTGATCGAAATACGTGACCTGCGCGTTGGCTTTGCCGGGCGTGAAGTGGTGCACGGGGTCAACCTGGATATCCGCCGTGGCGAGTGCCTGGCACTGGTGGGCGAGTCGGGCTCGGGCAAGTCGGTGACGGCGCACTCGATCTTGCGCCTGTTGCCGGGTAAAAACGTCGAAACCCAAGGCAGCATCCGCTACAACGGCATCGACCTGGTGAACGCCAGCCCTGCGCAACTGCGCAGTCTGCGCGGCAACCGCATCGCGATGATTTTCCAGGAGCCGATGACCTCGCTCAACCCGCTGCATACCGTCGAAAAGCAAGTCAGCGAAGTATTGATCACCCACAAGGGCCTGAAAAAACGCGAAGCACGGGCCAGAACCCTTGAACTGCTGGAACTGGTTGGGATTCGCGACCCGCAACATCGCCTCAATGCCTACCCCCATCAGTTGTCTGGCGGCCAACGCCAGCGGGTGATGATCGCCATGGCGCTGGCCAATGAGCCAGAGTTGCTGATCGCTGACGAACCGACCACGGCGCTGGACGTCACCGTGCAGCAAAAAATCCTCGAGCTGCTGATCGACCTGCAACAGCGTCTAGGCATGTCGTTGCTGCTTATCAGCCACGACCTCAACCTGGTGCGCAAAATCGCCCAGCGCGTGTGCGTGATGCGCGGCGGTGAAATTGTCGAGCAAGCCACCTGCGAGGAGCTGTTCAAAGCCCCGCAACACCCTTACAGCCGCATGCTGATCGAGGCCGAGCCCAGCGGCAGCCCGGTGCCTGCTGACGATCAAAGCAACCTGCTCCAGGTCGACGACCTTAAAGTCTGGTTCCCTTTGCCCAAGTCGTTGTTCAGCCGAGAGCGGCATTACGTCAAGGCCGTGGACGGGGTCAGTTTTGAGCTGAAAAAAGGCCGCACCCTGGGCATTGTCGGTGAATCGGGCTCGGGCAAATCCACCCTCGGCCAGGCGGTGCTGCGGCTGGTGGAATCGCAAGGGTCTATCCGACTCGACGGCCAGCAACTCGGTGCCCTCAACCAAGACCAACTGCGGCCGTTAAGGCGCCACATGCAGGTGGTATTTCAAGACCCGTTTGGCAGCCTGAGCCCGCGCATGTCGGTGCAGCAGATCATCAGCGAGGGGTTGCTGGCCCACAACATCGGCACCGTGCAGGAACGTGAAGCCGCGGTGATCCGTGTACTGCAAGAGGTGGGGCTCGACCCTGAGAGCCGCCACCGCTACCCACATGAATTCTCGGGCGGTCAACGCCAGCGCATCTCCATCGCCCGGGCGTTGATCATGGAACCGGAGTTGATCCTGCTCGACGAACCGACCTCGGCGCTGGACCGCACCGTGCAAAAACAAGTGGTGGACTTGCTGCGTGACTTACAGGCCAAACACGGCCTGACCTACCTGTTTATCAGCCACGACCTGGCGGTGGTGCATGCACTGGCCCACGACATGATCGTGATCAAGGACGGCAAAGTGGTGGAGCAAGGCAACGCACAAAGCCTGTTCGGCAACCCGCAACACCCGTACACCCGCGAGCTGTTACAAGCGAGCAGCGTAACCCCCTGACCCAATCTGTAGGAGCGAGCTTGCCTCGCGATCTTTTGATCGTTGAAAAGATCGCGAGGCACACTTTAATTTTTTACAAAGTTTTACCAAAACTGGCACAGATTTTCCTTGTCATTGGGCGTTAGCAATTCACCGGTTGAAAACACAGCTTCCGGGGTGCGTAACCCGCACCAATTGCGACCGCGGACGTAAAAACTGTCCACATTCAGTGCAACGGCAGACCAAAAGTCATGCCATTGATCAGCTGTACAAAAGGAATAACAACGATGTCTGATGTGCACTCGCTGCAAATACTCCCCCGCCTTTACGCCTGCGCGTTCGCTTCGTGTACCCCGCCCGGCATCGATACATAGCCTGAGCTGCGCTATCACCCGATAGACGCTTTTCACCTGCACGCCCCCTCATTGGCCGTCTCTTCGCGAGCAGCCAACGCGGACCGCTTTGCTTTGAAAAAAGGTCAGACATGTCTGAATTTGACGCTATTACCGTTCCTCCCAAACGGCCTTGGGCCTATGTGTGGCATTACGTGCGCCTGTACCCGCGCTGGTACTGGGCAATCGCGGCGCTGCAAATCGGCGCTGCAATGACCGCCACCCTCATGCCCTATGCCATCGGCCGCATCACCGGCGCTGTGAGTGACGGCCTGTGGGACCACGCCGACCTGTGGCAGGCCAGCTTGCCCGCGCTGGGCCTGCTGTTTGGCCTGGCCGTGGCGCAAATGCTCTGCGCCCGAGGCGCCACGTTGTGCATGATCATGGTCCGGCCGCAGCAAAAAATACGCATCGTGCGTGACCTGTTCGCCTATTTGCAGCGCCATTCGGCCCGCTATTTCGGTGAACATTTTGCCGGCAGCCTGGCCCATCGCATCGGCGAAGGCAGCATTGGCCTGCTAGAGATCACCTGGAACCTGATCGTCGACATGCTGCCGATTCTGGTGGTGCTGATCACCAGCCTGGTATTGCTGACACTGGCCTCGCCCTGGCTGGGTCTGGGCCTGCTGGTGTGGGTGCTGGCCTACACATTGCTGGCGTTTGTGCTGTCACGCAAAGCGCAAGTACTGGCAGCAGATCATGCCAAAGCGCGCAGCGTGACCACCGGCAAAATTGTCGACGCGGTCAGCAACCTGGCCAGCATCCGCCTGTTTGCCCGCCAGGACTTTGAACTTGACTACCTGAACCGCTACCAGACCCAAGAAAAACAGGCCGCGCAGCGCTCGTTTTTCTACCAGGAGAAAATCCGCCTGCTGCAAGACAGCCTGTCGATTGTGTTGCGCGTCGGCCTGGTAGCCGTCGCGCTGTACCTCTGGCACCTGGGCAAGATCGACGTCGGCCAATTGGTGATGGTGGCCACTCTGGGTTTGATGATCGTGGCCCAGTGCAGTTATTTGAGCATGCAGTTCATGCAGTTTTTCGAATCGATCGGCAACATCCAGAACAGCATCGACACCCTGCTCAAGCCCCACGAAATGCCGGACAGCACCGATGCCCTGCCCGCACGCATCGAAAAAGGCGCTATCCGCTTTCGTGACGTGAACTTCGGCTACAGCCCGGACAAGCCGATCTTCAAACACTTCAACCTGAACATTGCAGCCGGTCAGCGCGTCGGGATTGTCGGACTTTCAGGCTCGGGCAAATCGACGTTGCTCAACCTGTTGCTGCGCGCCTACGACCCGCAAAAAGGTCAGGTCGAAATCGACGGCGTTGATATTCAGGGCATGACCCAGCAATCGCTGCACAGCCACATCGGCTTGATCCCGCAAGAGCCGGGCCTGTTTCATCGCTCCCTGCGGGAAAACATCGGTTATGGCGACGTTGATGCCGACGAATCGGCCATTGTGCTGGCGGCCAAACGTGCCCACGCCCATGACTTCATCCTGCACATGCAAGACGGCTATGACGCCTTGATCGGTGAGCGCGGGGTCAAGTTGTCGGGCGGTCAGCGCCAGCGCATCGCCATTGCCCGCGCCTTGCTCAAGAACGCGCCGATTCTGGTACTCGACGAAGCCACCGCCAGCCTCGACTCCGAAACCGAAAGCCTGATTCAAAGCAGCCTGGACGACATCATGGCGGACAAAACCGTGTTGGTTGTTGCGCACCGGCTGTCGACCATTGCGCATCTGGATCGGATTGTGGTGCTGGATAAAGGCTTGATTGTTGAAGACGGCAGTCATCAACACTTACTGGAACTTAAAGGCCTCTATTACCGACTGTGGCAACACCAGTCCGACGGTTTGTTAAGTGAAAAAGATGCCCGCGTAGATGAATTATTGGTCACGTAACTACCACGGCACTTTTAATGCCGCCTTTTATTAACTTATTAACCCAAAGCCCTCGCCATTAACACGCGGTGCTTTGCACTTGAAAGGACACTCATCATGAGTCACGCACAATCGTCACTCAGACGATTCATGCAAACATGTGCCGATATACCCGGTTTTATTTCATTGCGCCTGGTTGAACAACAAGCGCAAACATTGGGCGTATCGCGCAATGTTATTGAACCTCCTTCACTGCGCCATAGTTGCGGGGTTATGGTCTGCGTCCACATTGACAGCCAACAGGCCTTTGCAGCCACCAGCGATATCAGTCTGTCGGGATTGCAACAGGCACTTGAGCGCGCCCAACATACGGCCCAATCACTGCGGGGCCGGGGTTTACTGCACTACCCTGCCCCGCAAACACGGGATGTACAGGCGCATTACCGCTCACCCGATCTGGACCTGCCGTTGCCGGGCACCGCCGACTGGCTGGCCCTGTTAATGGAAACCTCGCAGAGCGTCCCCGGTGACCCGCGACTGGTGCACTGGTCCGCTCGTTTGCGTGTGGTGCAAGAACAACAGCTGTATCTGGATAACCAGGGCAATGACATTCTGCGCAGCCAGCAGCAGCTGTACCCCGAGGTGGGCGTCAATGCTTTTGACGGCCAGCAAAGCCAGCGCCGCACCTACAGCCTTGCCCAACAAGGCGGCGCCAATGTGGTCACTCAATCGGCACTGAGCGAGCAAGCCCGTCGCGTCGCCGACGAGGCCCTGCAACTGCTGCTGGCCCCGAACACCCCGCAAGGCCCGCGGGACGTGCTGCTGATGCCGGATCAAATGATCCTGCAGATCCATGAATCCATCGGCCACCCGCTGGAGCTGGACCGCATCCTCGGTGATGAGCGCAACTACGCCGGCACCAGCTTTGTCACCCCCGACATGTTTGGCCATTACCGTTATGGCTCTGACCTGCTGAATGTCAGCTTCGACCCCGGCGTGCCCGGCGAACTGGTGAGCTACAGCCACGACGACGAAGGCCTGCCGGCCGAAAAACACTTACTGATCAGCCAGGGGATTTTGCAGCGGCCCATGGGCGGCGCACTGTCCCAGGCCCGCAGTGACTTGCCGGGCGTCGCCAACAGCCGCGCCTGCAACTGGAACCGGGCACCGATTGACCGCATGGCCAACCTCAATATCGAACCCGGCGACCAGTCGATGGAGCAACTGATTGGCGGCATTGAGCACGGCATCCTGATGGCCAGCAACCGTTCGTGGTCGATCGATGATGCGCGCAACAAGTTCCAGTTCGGCTGCGAATGGGGCCAGTTGATCGAAAATGGCGAGCTGGGGGCCGTGGTTAAAAACCCGAATTATCGGGGCATTTCATCGCAGTTCTGGCGCAACTTTAGCGCCGTGGGCGACGCCTCGACCCACCAGATCATGGGCACCCCCAATTGCGGCAAAGGCGAACCCAATCAGGTTGTCACCGTGGGCCACGCTTCTCCGGCCTGTGTGTTCAGTCAAATAGATGTATTCGGAGGCCAGGCCTGATGAGCAATTGCCGATTCGCCAGCGCGTTCAAGGCGCTGGAACACTGGCTCAAGGGCCAGTTGCACACCGATGAACAGTTCACCCTGTGGTTTGAAGCTGAAGACAGCCAGTTCGTGCGTTTCAACCACGGCAAAGTGCGCCAGGCTTACCCGGTGCTACAACTTGAATTGACGTTGCGGCTGATCCGCGGCGAACGCCACAGCAGCGCGCAACTTAACCTGAGCGGCGATTTTGCACAGGATGCCGTCACTCTCGGGCACACCCTGACCGAGCTTCGCGCACTGCTCGATGTGTTGCCTGCCGACCCGTATTTATTACTCGACACGCAAGAATGGAGCACAGAACGGCAAGTGCCGGGGCAGGTTCCCGAGCTGCAACAGGTTATCGACACGATCTGCGACTTGAGCCAGGGCCTGGACATGGTCGGCATTTATGCCGGTGGCACGCTGTATCGCGGCTTCGCCAATAGCTGGGGGGCTTACGGTTGGCATCAATGTGCCAACGCGCTGTTCGACTGGAGCCTGTTTGATGCCAGTGGTGAAGCAGTTAAAAGCACATATGGTTCAGCCACGTGGGATGCTCAAGCGTTAAGTGACGTGTTTGTTCAGGCCCGTGAGCAACTCAAGCACCTGAGCACACCGCGCATCAGCCTCAAACCGGGGCAGTACCGTGCTTATCTGGCCCCTGCGGCACTGGAGGAAGTGCTGGGTTTGCTCAGTTATGACGCATTTTCAGCCAAGGCCTTTGCCAACCGCCAGAGCGCATTGCAGCAGTTGCAACTCGGAAAACAGCAGTTATCACCCTTGGTCAGCCTGCGCGAACAACCGTCCACCGGTTTTGAACCCGGCTTCGGCCCGGACGGCACTGCGCGTCAGGACATCGACCTGATCCAGACCGGAAAGCTGGTTGGGCAACTGGTCAGCTCACGCTCGGCCGCTGAATACGGCATGCAAGCCAATGGTGCCGACCGCAGGGAAATGCCCCACTCGCTGGTCATGGCGCCCGGCGAACTGGCCAGTAACGACGTGCTGAGCGAACTGGGAACCGGCTTGTACATCAGTAACTTGTGGTACCTGAACTATTCGGATGTAGGCTCTGCCAGCCTGACCGGCATGACCCGCTTTGCCACCTTTTGGGTGGAGAACGGACACATCGTCGCGCCCATCGAAACCATGCGGTTCGATGACAGCCTGTACAACCTGCTCGGCAGCAACTTGCTGGCCCTGACCCGCGAGCAAACGCTGTGCATCGACTCGGGGACTTATGAGCGGCGCAGCCTGAACAGCCATGTACTGCCGGGCGCGCTGGTAGAGCGTTTAACCCTGACCTTATAGGGCGCACTGTTTATAGGCACGCCCTCTTACTTTGGTGCACTTTTTTTGACAACTCTTAACTTTCGTCAGATTGTCAGACAAAGAAATTGATTATCAACGTTTATAACTCAAGTTCAAAACCGCTATTAAGCCGCGTTAATTAAGTTCAGCACTTATTAACGCGGCTTAAGGCACAAAACTGCCTCTTGGCGCTTAAATATCCACCCGACAAAGCGGCTTTTTTTTGACTGTTGGCATAGCCGTTGCAATACATAATTTAACGAATTCTTACAAAAATCCGGATCCGTTGACTTAACCAACAGGAGCTCAACATGACCCTTTATTCGCGCAGTGATTAAGGCCTTTTGACAGGCAAACATTCACCTGTCAGTGCGCCATTGAAACAACCGTTGAACGACAGTTCTCGTCCCTGCACGCAAGGGCGAACGGAGCCTTATTGCCCTTCATTTTGTCGAGGGACTCTTAATGAGTGACGAGGTAAAACATAAAGAACGGCCAGCCCCTCTATTGGCAGCTGAGCGTGTTCAACAGTGGACACATATCCCCCATGTGCCCAACACCTCACAGCCGGGCGGGCTGAGCAAGCCGCGCATTTTATTGTTGGTGGGTGTGGTTGTGCTGCTGCATGGCAGCGCCTGGTGGTTTTTCCAGCGCGCCAAGGCCGAGCCGGTGATTACGCCACCCGAAATCCCGGAAATGACCGTAGAACTAAGCAGCCCTGCGCCACCGGCCCCGCCGGTCGAAGAGCCGCCTCCACCACCGCCACCGCCGGAGCCCGT
>NZ_WIWK01000168.1:0-9365 GCF_009600165.1 Pseudomonas sp. FSL R10-0399 | reverse complement strand
CGCTGAGTTCGGAATAAGACATAGGGGCAGCACCGTACCGGAAAGGTCAGGTGTTGCACTCAGTTTTTGCCGCCGCCCAGTGTTGAATCTCGGCAACAAGATCAGGGAAACGCGACTTTTTGAGTGCTGAAGGATCATTACCTGCCTCCTTAGCAACGAGATTTTGAGATAAAGGAGTTCCTTGAGGCACACGAATTGGTTGATCTTTTTTAAGTCGTTCAAATGCTTCTCTAAAACCCTGTTCTGCTTTACTCACAATGCACCCTCTTCAAGAGTAATCAAAATATTGCTCACTGCTTTATGTTGCAGGGTGAGAGATTCATGGTATGGAGATGCAAGTGGTGCAAGTTCCATACGTTCTTCAATTACTGATTGAAGAACAATCAGTTCTGGCACGCGCTCCTTGTCGAACAGTGCCTCGGTGCATGGCCCTTTTCCATGCCCACCACCACAATGAATGAGTGTGTCAGCGCCTCCAAGCGAACAGTGCCCTCTCTTTACGCAACCACCAGCAAGCGTTTCTTTCCAACTGACTAAACCCTTTCTAGCTGAACTTGCGAGCTTTTTTGCATCGCTGGTTGAAACAATGTTAAGTAAGTTCTGCTTCCTGGACTCTCCATATGGGCTAACGAAGCGCGGAGTCATTAATCTTGTTATTTCCTTGCTCAACACTTCGTACATGGTCTTCACGTACGTTGCATAGGCAACCGGGTCGAGGTTAACTCTCGAATGACCGCGGCCATAATAAAGGCTCATAGAGCGCGTCGCATGCTTGAGCTGATACTGTACTGATGGATCTGATACCAGTCCCGAAGCCTGCATGTTAACCGCGCCAGTCCGGCGAAGTTGGTGCCAGCCAAGCGGCCAGACCTTTCCGACATTGTAAGAAGCGCCCAGTGATGGGGTAAGCAATCGAGCATACTCCAAATCAGGCTCAGTTATAGTCAGTTCTTTAAGATCAAATAACACAGGAT
The DNA here is from genome assembly GCF_009600165.1 of Pseudomonas sp. FSL R10-0399. Lineage (NCBI taxonomy): Bacteria > Pseudomonadati > Pseudomonadota > Gammaproteobacteria > Pseudomonadales > Pseudomonadaceae > Pseudomonas > Pseudomonas sp. FSL R10-0399. The sequence goes on along the minus strand of NZ_WIWK01000168.1, from coordinate 8,391 downwards.
TGGATTTTAGAAGAGAGAGGTAGCTCGGATATGCCGGTCGCGTTTGGAACTTTTCTCCACTCCATGTGCCTGGAGCCCAAGGTTCATATTGTCGGAGATGAAGCCACGGCTTTTCAATCAGATCCTTTGGAATAGAGATGGAGGATCTTTTCAGTGCTGTATTCATTTTTAAGGTAGCTACGTGTGTAAGTACGGTAACAGCAGACTGTGTTGATGGCGAAGTAACCCAGCGAGCGTCCGAGTCTTGTATCGTCTTTGTTGTAATACCGCCGAGTGTGTAGATGGCGCCAAATTGAGGATCATTCTCGACATCTAGGCATCCAATTCTGAGCTTCCAAGCCTCATCCACACGCATTAATGAGAAGTTTAATAAGTATGCCATTCCGACGCGGGACGCAAGCGTCATGTAGCTGCTTAATGATAAGATAGTTAATTTTTCTTTCGGGGCGCCTGCTTTAAGCGTCCACTTCATAACCGTAGCCAGTAGATTATGTTTTTCGGCATAGTATGAAAAAGGTTCGAAATTTCGAGAGAACGAAAATTCGTCTATGTTACGCTCTCCGCTTTCGTAGATCGCGTCTAGTGATCCAAACCTATCTATGTAAAGAGAAATGCATTCGTTGTAGCAGTCGGCAACACGGTCAGCACAGACCAAATAGTCATCTATGAATTCTTTCAGCCGGTTGACCTGGTATAGCCAAATCCTTGGGGGAATATAGGCAGTTTGTGATCGCTCATGACGACTGATATTGTTTGCGAGCCGACGCAGCCCTTCCTTATCTAAGATGGTATGTCCGAACGCGTGCCGATATTCATATAGTACGTGAAGAAGAATTAAAGCGCTTTGTGCGCTCGATGAAGAAAATCCACTATGAAGCTCATCAACGACTTCGGGATGGCGATATAGATCGGAGACCTCAATATTTTTCCGGGCACAAAGTTTGAACAACGGTATGAGCTGCGTAAACCTACGATTCAGAGTCCCAGCAGTGTTCACTGATCTGGGACCCCACAACCACCAAGCGCATATAAGTTTTGCCATGTCAACACATGCGTCTGATGTGGCCGTGTTCAGATTTGAAATGATTCTAAAATTAAGATTCATCCGGCGTTCGGCCCATGGTGACAAGTCCCATATCGGATCACCATATCTACTTATGACTTTACCGGCATGGTCCGTTACAACAATGCAGTCCGATGTGGGGGGCCAAGTTTTAGGTTTGAAATTCTCAGACTCTGGGCTAACAAAATGCACGTCCATGCCTAGGGCGAAGTGTAGTTCGGAAAAATCCATGCTCTATAATCTCATTTCCGCAAGTTTGACAAACCCATCCCACTTAGGATGATAGCTACCTTCTTCAATACGGGTTGTCGATTCTGCAAGCCACGGCAAAAATTGCTCATCATTCTTGAAGGCGTCGAATTTTTTTGTAATCGCATCTACAGCCAGAAATGCCGGATGATCTTCTTTTGTTAAAGCGTTGGGCCGTTGAGTTGCAAGCTCCAACGACTTCAAGTGCCGATAGCTCATGAGGGACCAAATGTGATCAAAATCTGCGATGTCTCTTTGATGAATACAAAATAGACACCCTGCAGGATTAGTACAGTCGGGCTTTGGGGCCTCTTTCGATAATGCCTCAGCGGCCTGTGGTTCAGGTTTGACGCAAACTACAGGTCCTGGGGCTGCAAAAGCTGGATCGGTCTTCTGATGGTATCTGCTTATTTCCGCGAGGGCGGTCTGATGATTAGGGCGATCATAAGAGGTTAGCAACGTAAGTTCAGTATGCTGAGCCATCTCAGATGTTAGAATAGGATCATTAGTCTTTCTCAACAGCCAATTGACTTTCGAGAGTCTCAGCGCTCTGGGCAATACAACCTTGATATCTAAGATTGACATAATCCTTTTGACCGATTGGAAATCGTAACTCGAACCTGGCGCCCTTCTAAAGTGTGATCTTATTGGAAACAAAAGCTCATCTTCAGGAAATAATGCATCACGCCATTTTAGATATCGGTCAAAGTGTTCCCGATACTCGCTGAATATGTCGAATTCGGTTTCGCCACCTCTTCGGTCTTTGTGAATCCGATTTACATGGTAGCCCCCACTAAAGCTCTGATATGTAAACTTTCCAGTTTGTAAAGACATCGCCTGTGTGAAGTTAATTTGAGTTTGTGCGATGAATATCAGGATCTCGGCTTCGATTCTCAAATTCATCAACGGATATCTCGTTCTCCAGGTTTTTTCGGCTATATATCTTTCTCGCGGTTCACTTACCTTAGTGTTGTTTGTGTTTTTTAATTTTTCAGGAGGGACCAACCCGCTCCACAGTTCTATTGTCTGCCCCGAGCGAAAGTTCAAAGCTGCTGGCAATGCACCAAACACCGTCTTGTCGTCCAGAGAAGTACAAATGTCAAGCAGGGCGCTTCCGAATACAAACAGATCACTGAAGTTTAGCTTGTCACTACTACGACTCCAATCTTTGCTTCTTCGTCCAATGCGAACACGCGTTAGAGAGATTATCTTTTTTTTACGATTTAGCGCCCTATCTATAACGCTGCCAACTCCACCCACTCTGCCAAATGCGCTGTGCAGTTTTTTTGTCCCAGCGCGTGATTCGTCAAGTGTCCAATTGCACCAGTTGATAAATGCCATTTCAACATTTTTGATCGTCATTGCCTGATTATTTTTGTCGCCCCAGGCGTAAAAGGCCCTAATTTTTTGAATGGCAGATTTGACTGTGTGTTGACTTTTTCCGGCCACCAAGTCTGCTGTTAGCGTTTCGTAGAACAACGTAGCTAGTGAGAGTCGTGCCTGTTCTGGGCGGGGAAGTGCATTATTCGAAATAAATCGGGTAGCTTCTTTCATGGAAAGGCAACTCAATCCTTCGTAAAGCAATGAATTTAGACTCCACGGTGTTTCTAGGCGCCCATATTCAACGTTTTCTCTTATCGTGAGATCCTGCATGATCAAACAGACTCTTTGCTAGCAGCATTAAAAAATGCTTGCGTAAATTCGTTTGCGATGAAGGCTTTTATAGGAGATTTTTCCACGAATTTTATGTACTTTATTGTTGTTTTTTCATCAGCATGCAGCATCGCATCTTTTACGATAGCAAGCGCGTGAATCGAGCCACCCGCTTTAATTGCCAATCTAGCGAGTTCAGTTGCGAAAGTGCAACGAGTTTGGTGAAACTTAAATTTATATAGCGCACTTACTCCAACTTTTATTCCTATCTTTCGAAAGGAGGACATTGCTGTATTTAACGATGGTGATCTATCCTTGTTGCGCTCGCCGAAAGGATTTCCGTTCTTTGTCAAAAAGACCAAGTCCCTGTTTTCTACGGACGCCCTTGCCTCGCGTTTCAATCTCTCCGGGTCATAGCAATAGGTTAATAAACTTTCTAGGAGGATCTGCGGAATTAAGATTTGTCCAGTGACCCCTCCTTTTGTAGGGACTGGCGGATTTGCACCAGGCCCTACAGCCAGTCGATACAGATTGGTGGAAGCAGGGTCCGCCACAGCGTTAAGCAATGTGGACACCTTGAGCCCCGTCAACGTTTGAACCCTCATGCCGGTGAAGAACCCGCACATCAGCATCAACCAAAACTCATGCGTACAATATACCTTCGCCACATCGATGATTTTTGCCCTGTCTGCCTCTGATACTGGATATAGGCCGCCTTCCAACTTGTCGCCTACAGATGGCCGATTTGGTATAGATAGGCTGGTAGTATTAACAGTAATCGTTCGCTCTAGACCATAGGCATTACTGTAGTTTATGTTTACAAAGCTTTCTCGCCACATGGGCCACTCTGGAGTTAGAACACCGTTAGCACGTAGCCAGCGATAAAACTGAATGACCACACGCATGCGTTGCGAAGAAGTGGAAGGCGCAAGATCACCAGCTTTTCGGGCTCTTACCAAATAGCCCCGGAACTTTACCAAGCATCTTTCACTTTCCCGAGCTGGAAAATCCCGCCAGTCTGTGCCCGTAGTCTCCAGCCATTTCATATAGCCGTGAATTGCGGAGGACTTTGATTTTAGTGTCTGAATATCTTTTTGAACTGTTGTACCTTGTAACATAAGCCATAAGTTTGCTTCGCGCCACGGTGAGCCATCGGCCCAAAATAACTGCGGTAATGATTCGATAGGTCGTTGATGTTTTAGCGTTTCCCAAGCCACGCTTTCTGTGCTGACAGACGCGTATGCTGGTACGTAATTGATATATTCCTGCCGCGCCATCGACACACTCTCTCTCCTCCGCCAGGAGGATGCTCGTCACCCTAGGTGTCCATAGCGTGACCAACACAGTGTGCGCTGTCCATACCCTCTATTAACCTGTGACTCTGCATGGTGGGAAGGTTGGGACATTCCACATGGCTTTGGCTTGCTTTCAAGACGCGTTGCTAACCTGCTCATCCTGATGCACTACAAGCTGGTCGAGCTACAACCAGTCAAGCCATTTTCAGAGGCTGAGTTAATCCAAAAGGTGATCAGTAACGGTGATCTGTACTGTGAAAGTGGTGACCATACAGACCGCTGGAAGCTTCGGCTATCACCCGCAGGTACGCTGGTTTTGCACAAGCAGAGCGACGATTCCCAGACCCCGATCACCCACGCCAACATCAACGATATGGGCGGGGTTGTGCTTGATGGCCGAACCATAATGCACCGCAGCTGGAACTACTAAAAAGAGCAAAGGTGCGGTTCGCTGAGAACCGCACCATTCCCCAAGTGCTCAAGTATCAATACTCCCAGACCCCATTCTGAAAGTTGAAGACATGATGGGCGGCGACCGATGACACGGCTCACTTGGCCGGATGATAGGCCCATCAAAAGCGAAGGCAATTCTATGAAAACCGAACTCGAACTCGTAAAAAATTGCATCGCATTGTTGGCGGCTGAGGGTGTTGAAGCTCAAATTATCGACAGTGAAATCAAAAATTATTGTATTCGGATACCAGCCTGGGAAACGGCTGACTCTAAACTTTGCTGGCGCACCGTTTTCCAGTTCATTCACAAAAAGTTGGGCGGGAATTCGCGAAACGGACTTGTGGCCAAAACGCCGATAACAGGCTTTGTTGAGGTGTACACCTATGACCCTCGCAATGCAGAAGACGGACTTGAAGTGACCGCTGATGACATTCTGCATTGGGGTTACGGCAAGTCGGTTGATGAATTCAACTGGGAGAATGTAGAAAAAATCTCCGATAACGGGTGGGATGACGGATTCGGTGCACACATCGAGCTTTCGCACGTCACACTACGGGTTGGGTTTCTTTCCACTCTGCTCAATTGCGAAGTCGTAGAGCTGCCATTAGTTAAGCCACTTACGCCGCAAGACTTGCTACACGCGCTCAACTTTGAATCTCCGAGTGGCATTTACGGTAATTCAAAAAAGCACTCTGAAATTCTGCTGATAACGCTCAGCTCCGAGGGCCAACTGGTTGTCTATAAGCGTAGCGATAAATCCGAAACCCCAGTCGGTGATGAGCACTTCGACAAACACGGACGAATGGTGTTCGAGGGGGAAGTGATAATGCACCGCATCTTTTGGTGAGCGTCATGGGGAGAAACGCCCCACCTCTAACTCCCACACCAACTGGACAACATCTGATGGCTTCACCGACCAAACCAGACACTGATGAATCCACCCAACTAGAGGCCTATGTGGAAGCCCACGGCACTGACATTCTTATCAGTGGCAGGGGTTACGCGTTTGAGAACTTTCGCATTGAAGTTGGTCGGGGACGCTTTGCAGATGCCCTAACCAAGCGCGCTAAATATCTGGCGATGCAGACTAAGGGCAAAGTTACAGAGTGCCCCGGTGCTGAGCCCTGGGTGATAATGCGAACATCTGGCGGGGGTGCCCGTCTAGCCCGGTTCGCCATTCATGATGGGAAACTGATTGAGCTGACCTCCGCCTAGGGGCAAAAATCGACCTTTAGGACAGGAACACAAGCGCAATGCCGCCTACTGATTTTCCGAAGCGGTGTAGCCACCGCCAACTGGACGTTATCATCAACGTCATCACTTCTAGAGCTGGCGAGACGTAATGAGCAGAGGTCGCGGCAACCCCCTCAAATACCAAATCTATCGCTCGGAGTCGCTGAAAAGCGCAGCCGAAACGGTGCGGGGCCGACAGTCCTTGATTACCGCAGGTATTGATGTTTCACAAATTCGGTTTGAAACCATCACTGAAGAGGCCATCAAAGAATCACACCTTTGGGGCGATGAGGCTTCTCTTTTCCCATGGGAGGATGTGCGCTTTTGGAAGGCTGACGACTACAAGGGGATCGACATATCCCTTTGGTTTGGGGTCGAATTGTGCGGCATGGCTTACGCCACCCCAAAGCAGAGCAAGCTTTGCATTAAGGTGATTCTACTGGAAGGAAAACCAGACAAGAGCCACCCTCTCAGAGGGTTCGTAGCCCCGCTGGTACTTCTAGCCATAGGCAACTATGCTGCGCTGCTGGGATGCGTAGAAATCGAAATTGAAGACCCCGCTGCTGGCGCAGTTTTGTGGTACCAGGAATTAGGCTTTCATTACGATGCGACGAAGCGCCTTGTCATGGCCATCGAGCAGTAATACTATTCATCCAAATGTCATGACACACGAGGTGTCTATGAAGCAGATCAAGCAAGAATCAAACAACCCAATGGCGATCCGCATCCAAGCAGAAGCGCGCCAGTTGCTCTCCAGCCGTAGTGATCGTCAAGGTCGCATGCTCGACATTGCTGCCACCAAAGGGCGGGCAATGGAGCCAGTGGGCCGAATGGCTGGCTGATTGGTAATGAAAAAACGCCGCCCTAGGGCGGCTTTTTTGTGCCTGCTATTTGGCCAAGACGATGCGTTTTCTCCTAGATGAACCTTTTCACCACAGAGTTCCGCTCACTTCCTAATACGGCTATCGACGACTTGCAGTGCCTGCCTGATGAAACCGTTGAGTAAGGTTCACTATGGAGCCTCACCAATTGGAGCCGACACATGCAGCACACCCTCACTCCCCACCTCCCCCTCGTTGCTGGGATGCTCTTCGTCCACCAGGGCCGCAAATATCGACTGAACAGCTTTCTATGCGAGGTGGTGGAAAAGCCCGTAGAGAACGAACTGCTTGCCGAGCTATTCGCTGAGTGGGATGCCGAAGTAGCCGCATCGCTACCCGTTGGGATGCGGCATATCAAGCTGCGGTATTGCCTCCCTCAAGAGGCGACCTTTGTGTCAGGAAGCGGCGTTGGTGGATGCGTGGCGGCAATCGAAGAAATTCAACTTGATGGCATGGTCGAATGGAGCGAGCAGCAGCTAGCAGAGCACCATGGCCAAGCGCTTCGAAAAGGGAAACTGGGCCTGCATTCCACCACCATTATCCGCCCCATTGCCAAGCCCGAGGTTGCTTGAAATGGTGCTGGGTGAGATTCAACTAAGCATGTTCCCAACAGAGCCCCCACTGATTGCAGGCCCAGAGACATTGCAGCTGATGCGGCCACATAAGTGGGCTCATGGTGAAACGGTCGAGCTTCCCCTTGTTTCCATCGAGTTGGTGCCCCATGAGACCCGCTGGATGTGGCAGTCGAACCTCAACTCAAAAAACGGCTCGGGTCAAAGTGCTAAGGCATTACCGAAGTGGAACAAGTTTGCCGCATCCAAGCAGGACGCATTGATTGCTGGAATTGAAGATGTTCTGACCTTTTTGCACCGAGCCACCGCTGCGGAACAGCAACGGATTACTCAATGGCTTCGCGATCAAGCCTCACGATCAGCTGTGGCTTCCAGTTCTTTGGAGTGACAAAGCGCACAGGGTAGAGTCGCGGGGGTAGTGCCAGGGGCAGTAATCTATGTCTCTGCTTAATCAGGTACGGAATGATGACTGAGTACACGTTCAATGAATGCCGGCGCTGTGCGGGCTACGGTGTCAGAGACAACGGGAACAACTGCACTAACTGTGGGGGCAGTGGCACTGGAGGACTGCATTCCACCAATGGGTGCATAGGCAGTGGTGAAGTAATCACAGAAACGGCAACAGGTCGTGTAGTTCCAATTTCAGAGTTCGCAACTCTAATGAAGGCCAGCGTTCAGGTCAGCAAGTGAGGTTCATCGGGGTGGTCTCGGTAGAAAAACCGCAATCATCCGGGAGCTGGCCTCCCCTCCCAAGTATCGGCATTGTCGATTCTCTCAACCCCGCAGAGTCATCCACCTCAGATTAGGGGGCTCCGCCTCCCCACGTTGAATAACCGCGAATTATTTTGGCTTCGCCCGATGACACAGCTGATCGCCGGGGAAACTAGGTTCATCAACCAAATCGGGCATCTGCCCGTATCCGTCCGGCGAAGTCATCTACCCGATCCCAACTATAAGGGCGATGGTGTCAGTTCAAAAATACGTGGACACCA
>NZ_WIWK01000167.1:0-9471 GCF_009600165.1 Pseudomonas sp. FSL R10-0399 | reverse complement strand
CACCGCGAGCTAGCAGCTTGCCGTCCACCCCTCTCACCTAACACCTTAACTCCAACGAAGACACAAGCGAGCTTGCTCGCGATCTTCTGATCTTTCGCAACCTTCGTGCCTCGTCAGCGACTACAGCCGGACGTAGCCTCGCAAAGCTCGTCAACTGCTACGGGATTTGTGTACACCACCCTCTGAACGGATGGTGATCGATAATCGCACAGTAATATCGGTCATGTTGAGAGTGCCTAACTATCTGATAAATAAGAAAATATTTGTTATTTAAAAAGTTAAACAGAGACGTTTTGCCCTGTCCCGCCCCGGCCCTCATCTTGTCTATGGATCCATTAACGGGTTGACTATCGGCCAGGTGATGTCCGGGGTCTCGCCCCTGACCGTTACCCATAAAAACTACAAAAAGGGTCTCGTCATGAAAGCCTTCTCAAGGGCAAAGAACCGCCTGGGTTCTGCATGCTTTATGTCTGTGAGTCACGCCGTGTTGTGCGGCTCTTTTGCTTCGGTGATGTCCGGGCAGGAGGCAAGCGCATGGCTATCGATCTGAAAACCACTGTCGACACTGGCCCGATGAGTTCTTTCCAATGGCTCGCCATCGGAATCTGCATTGTGCTCAACATGATCGACGGTTTCGATGTGCTGGTGATGGCCTTCACCGCCGCCTCGGTATCGGCCGAGTGGGCGTTGAGTGGGGCGCAAATCGGCATGCTGCTCAGCGCCGGTTTGTTCGGCATGGCCGCCGGTTCTCTGTTTATAGCGCCTTGGGCGGACCGCATTGGTCGCCGTCCATTGATCTTGCTGTGCCTGGTGGTTTCCGGCGTTGGCATGCTGCTCTCGTCGATGAGCCAGTCGCCCACTCAATTGGCGCTGCTGCGCGGCCTGACCGGGCTGGGTATCGGCGGCATTCTGGCCAGCAGCAACGTGATTGCCAGTGAGTACGCGAGCAAGCGCTGGCGCGGCCTGGCAGTGAGTTTGCAGTCCACCGGTTATGCCCTGGGCGCTACGCTGGGCGGCCTGATCGCCGTGTGGTTGTTGTCGCACTGGGGCTGGCGTTCGGTGTTTCTGTTTGGTGGCATCGTGACCTTTGCGGTTATCCCGCTAGTGCTGCTATGGCTGCCGGAGTCGCTGGACTTTCTGCTGGCCCGTCGTCCTGCAACCGCCTTGCAACGTATCAATCGTCTGGCCCAGCGCATGGGGCTACCGACCTTGAGCCAAATGCCGCCCGTGGTGGCGAGCGTGGCAGGCGAGGGCAAGGGCTTTACCAAGCTGCTGACGCCAGCGCTGCGCCGCACCACGTTGTTGATCTGGACGCTGTTCTTCCTGGTGATGTTCGGCTTCTACTTCGTGATGAGCTGGACGCCCAAGTTGCTGGTGTCTGCCGGGCTTTCTGCGCAGCAGGGCATCACCGGCGGGGTGTTGTTGAGCGTGGGCGGGATCTTTGGCGCCGCGCTGGTCGGTGGTTTGGCCTCGCGCTGGCCGCTGACACGGGTGTTGTCGCTGTTCATGCTGGTGACGGCGGGCTTGCTGGTGCTGTTTGTCGGCTCGGCTTCTTCGGTCATGGCGGCGCTGGGTCTGGGCCTGTTGATCGGGATGTTCTCCAACGGTTGCGTGGCCGGGCTGTATGCGCTGTCGCCGATCGTCTATGACGCCTCGGTGCGCACCACGGGCGTGGGCTGGGGCATCGGGATTGGCCGGATCGGCGCGATCCTGTCGCCTATCGTGGCCGGTTTTCTGCTCGATGGCGGCTGGCAACCGCTGCACTTGTACGGGGTGTTCGCCATCGTATTCGTGATCGCAGCAGGCTGTTTGTTGCTGCTCAAACCGGGAGCTCCTACCGCGCAGCCGGTGCTTTCGGCAGCCTGATTTCGGGCGCTGATTAATGCCCGGCCCTGGCCGGGCACATTCCACACGTACACCTCAACCAGAGCTGGGCGGGCTTTTTCAGCTGCGGGGAGCGGCTGCGTCCAAAAAACGGAGAACAATAATAATGAAGAACACCATTGGCTTGCTGTCGTTGACCTTGTGCGCCCCTGTCATGGCACAGGATCAAGGCTTTTTTGAAGATTCCAGCACGGATCTGCTGCTGCGCAACTACTACTTCAACCGCGACTTTCGCGACCCTGGCGCGACCAAAAGCAAGGTCGATGAGTGGGCGCAAGGCTTTATCCTCAAGTTCAGTTCGGGCTTTACCCCAGGCGTAGTCGGGTTCGGGGTGGACGGCATTGCCATGCTCGGCGTCAAGCTCGACAGCAGCCGCGAGGCCAGTGGTTCGGAGCTGCTGCCGGTGCGCAGTAATGGGCGCGCCGCAGACAATTTCAGCCGTGCCGGGGTAGCGGCAAAAATGCGCTTCTCGGCCACTGAAATCAAAGTCGGTGAACTGATGCCGGACGTGCCGGTGCTGCGCTATGACGACGGTCGTCTGCTCCCGCAAACCTTTCGCGGGGCGATGCTGGTGTCCAAAGAAATCGAAGGGCTGGCGGTACAGGCCGGCCAATACCGCAAGGTCAGCTTGCGTAACTCCTCGGACATGCAAGAGCTGTCGACGTGGGCGGCACCGGGCGTGACGTCTGACCGTTTTAACTATGCGGGGGCAGACTATCGCTTCAACGAGCAGCGTACCCAGGTGGGTGTCTGGCATTCGCAACTCAAAGACATCTACCAGCAGAGCTACTTCAACCTGCTGCACAAGCAGCCGGTGGGCGACTGGGTGCTGGGCGCCAACCTGGGCTACTTTATCGACAAGGATGACGGCAGCGCGCGCATCGGCAACGTCAGCAGCCGCACGGCGTACGGCCTGTTTTCCGCCGCGACGGGCGGACACACGCTGTACCTCGGTTTGCAGAAAGTGAGTGGCGATACCAGCTGGATGTCGGTGTACGGCAGCAGCGGGCGAACCCTGGGCAACGACATGTTCAACGGCAACTTCAGCAACGCGGACGAGCGTTCGTGGCAAGCGCGTTACGACTACAACTTTGCCGCCATGGGCGTGCCGGGCTTATTGGCAATGGTGCGATATGGTCACGGCGACAATGCCACCACCAAGCAAGGCACCAACGGCAAGGAATGGGAGCGCGATACCGAGATCGGATACACCGTTCAGAGTGGCAGCTTCAAAAACCTCAGCCTGCGGGTCAACAATTCGACCAACCGGCGCACGTTCAACAGCGACTTTGACCAAACCCGCGTAATCATCAGCTACCCGTTGTCGATGTAATACCCCGGTACTCAACCCGCCCTGTAGGAGCGAGCTTGTCTCGCGATCTGTTGATGTTGAAAAGATCGCGAGGCAAGCTCGCTCCTACAGGGTTTTGAGGTCGATCTGGGCTACTATGTCGGCCCCCTGTTTCTGGAAGCCGCCTGGATGAGCAAGCCCGGCCAATTGGTGCTGATTGCACTGCGCAAAATGATTGCCTCGGGCGAACTGGCCGCAGGCGAACGTCTGATGGAAATCCCTACCGCTGAACTGTTCGGTGTCTCACGCATGCCGGTGCGCATGGCGTTTCGCACGCTGGAGCAGGAAGGCTTGTTGGTGCGTTTTGGCGGTCGCGGGTTTCAGGTGCGTTCGGTCAGTGCCAATGACATCGCCGGTGCTGTCGAGGTGCGCGGGGTTCTTGAAGGGTTGGCGGCGCGTCTGACCGCTGAGCGCGGGCTTTCGCCAGAAGGCCGGGCAGCCCTTGAGCTGTGCCTGCTGCAAGGCGACGAGCTGTTCGATAAAGGCTTTGTGACCGAAGATGACCTTGAGGCTTATCACGACCTCAACATGCGCTTTCATCAGGTGATTATTGAGGGCAGCCACAACCCGGCAATTGCCGATGCGCTGGCGCGCAATGATCATTTACCGTTTGCCTCGGTTACGGCGCTGGCGGTTGATCGTAAAGATATGGCCCGCGAGTACCGACGCTTCAATTACGCACACATGCAGCACCATTCGGTGTTCGATGCGCTGGTCAATGGTCAGGGTGCTCGCGCTGAAGCCATGATGCGCGAGCACGCCAATGCCACCTTGCGCTATGCCGAGATTTTCAGCTCGGCAGTGGCCAGTGAGCGGATGCGGGTGATTTTGCGCGCCGACTAGATATCCAGCACCAGCAGCGGCGATTTCGAGCGTGAGCAGCACGGCGTGAACTGGTTGTTGCACGCTTGCTCCTCTTCCGTCAGGAACATGTCGCGGTGGTCGGGTATGCCCTCCAGCACGTTGGTCAGGCAGGTGCCGCACACGCCTTGTTCGCACGACATGGGGATGTCGATGCCATGGCTTTCCAGCACCGCCACTACGGTTTTGTCGGCCGGGATCTCGATGATCTGGCCGCTGCTCGCGACTTTGACGCTAAAGCTGCCATCGTGGCTGCTGTCGATGGCTGCGGCGGCGAAGTATTCGCGGTGCAAGCGGTCTTCTGCCCACCCTTGGACGCGTGCACTGTCCAGTACGTGCTGCATAAAACCAGCGGGTCCACACACGTAGAGATGCAGGTCAGGTTGCGGATTGGCCAGCACTTGGGCGGCGTTCATGAGCGTCTCGGGTTGCTCATCAAAATGCACGAACACGCGGTCTGCGAACGCTGACTGGCGAATCCGCTCCACAAAGGCTGCGCGGTCGCTGGAGCGGGCGCAGTAGTGCAGCTCGAAGTCAGCATTGCTATGGGCCAGACGCTCGGCCATGCACAGAATCGGCGTGATGCCGATACCGCCTGCAAATAACAGGCTGCGCCGGGCTTCGTGGACCAGCGGGAACAAGTTGCGCGGCTCGCTGATCTGCAAGCGGTCGCCAGTATTGATTTGCTCGTGCAGGTGTTGAGAGCCGCCGCGTGAGGCCGGGTCCCTGAGCACGCCAATCAGGTAGCGATGGCGTTCGTCCGGGTGGTTGCACAGTGAGTACTGGCGAATCAACCCGTCGGGCAAGTGCACGTCAATGTGCGACCCGGCGCTGAAAGCGGGCAGGGGGCTTTCATCGAGACGGGCCAGTTCATAACTGCAAATCCCCTGGGCTTCGGTTTTGCGCGAAACAACCTGCACTTCGATCATGGCTGGATCCTCACAACGCTTTCGGCGGGCTCGCGTTCGCTGGCGATGATGCGTTCCAGGACGCGACGCGACTGCACACCGCCCGAGTCGATATTGAGCTTGAGCAAGGCGCGATGCGGGTGATCCAGCAGGTTTTGTTGCTGGCGCTCGAGCATTTCCAGGTCTTCGCTGAAAATCTTGCCCTGGCCCTCGCGGATCGTCGCCGTGAGCGCTTGATCCTGCGGATTGAAGTTGCGCGCCATGCCCCAGAAGTACCAGATCGAGGTGTTGGTTTCGGGGGTAATAAAGTCCACTACGATGCTTGATGCCTTGGCCTGCGCCGGGGCGTGATAACCACCTTTGCCCGCATGGGCCACGCCGACTTCGATCAGCACATGGCTGGGGGGAGAGAAGCGGCAGATCTGCCAGCGGTCCACCGGCACATCATCGGCCAGGTTGTTGCCGCGCAACGCCATGCGCCAGAACGGCGGGGCCATGATGTTTTCCATGTGCCGGGCGGTGACCACTTCGTTACCTTCGACGGTGGTCACCGGAGGGGCTTCGTCAATTTCCTTCTGGCCGATGCTGGACGCGTGCACGTAGGTTTCGTGCGTCAGGTCCATCAGGTTGTCGATCATCAGGCGGTAGTCGCAACCGATATGAAACAACCCGCCGCCGTAGGCCCATTCATCGCTGACGGCCCACTCCAGGTGATGGATCAGGTCGGGGTCGGCTTTGTCCTGTTCGCCCGGCCATACCCAGATAAACCCGTAGCGCTCGACCACGGCAAAGGTCTTGTTGCAGGGGAAGCCGCGCACGCGCTGGCCGGGCATCTCGACGGTCTTGCCGTCGCAACCCATCACCAGGCCGTGGTAGCCGCACACCAGGTTGCCGTTGTCGACATACCCCAGCGAGAGCGGGGCACCGCGATGCGGACAAAAGTCTTCGACGGCCGCGACTTTGTTTTCCAGGCCGCGATAAAAAACCATCTTTTCACCGCAAATCTGCCGACCCAGCGGCTTGTCGGCGATTTCGTCGGGGGTGCAGGCGACGTACCACGTATTTTTTGGATACATACCAATCTCCAGATCAGGTGTTATTGCTTTTATGGATCCATTAGGCGGGATTGGTCTTGGGCGAGTCAATTTGTAATCAGTGAATAGCAGTAGTTTTAGGCGATTAACGAACACAAAATTGGGTGCAGTGTGGATTTAGTGGATCCATTGCAAGAATGCTTCGTGCTGTGGCGTCACCGTGCGGCTAAATGTCTCGCAGGCGTCACTCGATGTTCACCGTCATACCGTCAAGAACGCTATAGAATGCCGCCCCGTGTGGTTCTGGCTATGCTTCTGGCACCGGGGCGTGTTGTATGTGCAGCACGTGACCGCCAGTGCAGCAAAAAGAACCTGTCAGCTTCCCGAATGCGAGTAGAACACCCCAGAAATGAGCAGCCATGGCGCAACACCTCAGGCAAATTGGCAACCTGTCATCGCATTGGCGCTGGCCGCCTTTGTGTTCAATACCACTGAATTTGTTCCCGTCGGCTTGCTGAGTGCCATTGGCGCCAGCTTCGACATGACCACCGCCAGCGTCGGGCTGATGCTGACGATTTACGCGTGGGTGGTCTCCCTGACCTCGCTGCCGATCATGCTGCTGACGCGCAACGTCGAGCGCCGAAAGCTGCTGCTGTCGTTGTTCGGCATCTTTATCGTCAGCCACTTGCTGTCCAGCGTCGCGACTCATTTCGGCATTTTGCTGCTCAGCCGGATTGGCGTGGCCTTGTCCCACGCGCTGTTTTGGTCGATCACTGCATCCCTGGCCGTGCGCATGGCCCCGGAAGGCAAGCAGGTGCAGGCATTGGGTCTGCTTGCCACCGGTACTTCGCTGGCCATGGTGCTAGGTGTGCCGCTGGGTCGTTTGCTGGGTGAGGCGATGGGCTGGCGCACCACGTTCCTGGTGATCGCCGGGTTGGCGTCCTTGTTGGTGCTGTGGCTGTTCAAGACCTTGCCGCTGCTGCCGAGCCAGAACTCGGGGTCGCTGAGAAGCTTGCCGGTATTGTTCAGGCGGCCTGCGCTGGTGGCGGTTTACGTGCTGACTGCGGTGGTGATCACCGCGCAATTCACGGCCTACAGCTACATCGAGCCGTTCGTGCAGAGCGTGGCGGGCATGAGCGGTACTATCGTGACCACCACCCTGTTGCTGTTCGGCGGCGCCGGGATCATTGGCTCGCTGTGCTTCAGCCTGTTCCATAAATACAACCCGCACCTGTTCCTGCTGATCGCTATCGGCTTGCTGGCGCTGTGCCTGCTCCTGCTGTTGCCGGCCAGTGGTTGGGTCGAGTCGTTGAGTGTCCTGAGCATTATCTGGGGCATGTCGATCATGGGCTTTGGTCTGGCCCTGCAATCGAAAGTGCTGACCCTGGCGCCGGATGCCACTGACGTGGCCATGGCGATGTTCTCGGGCATCTACAACATCGGTATCGGCGGCGGTGCGCTGCTGGGCAGTTGGGTCGGCAGCCACTTGGGTTTCTCGTACATCGGTTTGATCGGCGGCACGCTGGCCGGCTTGGCCCTGGCCGCCTACACATGGACGATGTACCGGGTTGCCCGTTCAGAAGCCGCGAATGCCCCTTAATGCGCTTGAACTGAGTGGCGGGGCCGCAGGGCTAGCATCACCGCAGCACAGCCTGCCATCAACACGCAGGTGATGATGAACACGGCGGGCATGCCGAAATGCCCGCCGACAAAGCCGCCGGTCAATGGCCCGAGCACCTGGCCGATGTACTGGCAGGACGTTGAGTAGCCGAGCATGTGCCCGGCGACTTTGTCGGGCACAGAGTGGCGAATGATCGCGGCGATCCCTGGCAGTAACCCGCCCAGCGCCAACCCCATCAGAAAACGCAGCCCCACCAGCTGCCACTCATTGGTCACGAACGCCTGAGGAATCAGCAGCAGGGCGGCGACGCTCATGCACCCCGTGACGACTTTCCAGTGGCCAATGCGATCGGCCAATTTACCCACCCGCGATGCCGACAAAACGCTGGCCAGCGCGGTGGCGGACATGACCACGCCCGCCATCAGGGTGACATCCTGGGTGTGCAACTGGATCAAGTACACGGTGATGATGGGTTCAATGGACATGATCGCGAACATCATCAGGCCCGCCACGACAAACATGGTCATGACCGGGCGTTTGTCCGCGATTGCGCTCCACGCGCTGGCCGCTGTGGCTTTAGGCGTACCGGCGGCAGGCTTGCGGCGGGGCACTTCTTTCATCAGGAACAACGTGGCGAGGAAGGTGATAAAGATCAGGCCGCCGGCGAGAAAGAAGGTGTTGCGGATACCCACCAACGGCGGGAGCAGCCCTCCAATCAGCGGCCCGGTGAGGTTACCGGCCATGATCCCCGACGCCAGCATGCCCAGCGCCCAACCCGAGCGCGCTTTGGGCGTTTGCGTGGCCACCAGGATGGTTGCCCCCGACGCGTAGCCTCCGAGCAAACCGGCCAACAGCCGCAAGCCGACCAGTTGGTAAATGTTTTCGGCCAGACCAATCAATGACATGGCGATGGCCATGCCCAGGCTTGCGCGAATCAGCATCAACTTGCGCCCGTAACGATCCCCCAGGCGGCCCCACAACGGTGCCGTCAGGGCTGCCGTCAAAAACGTTGCGCCAAAGGCGATGCCAGACCACTGCACGATAGCCGCCGGATCGCTGACCCCAAGCTGCTCGACGTACAACGGCAGAAAGGGCAGCAACAGGGTCATGGCAATAATCGTGGTGAACGCGCCGAACACACTGACAGCCAGGTTGCGCTGCCAGTTGACCTCGACAGGAGGTTCATCCAGCGGGTTCGAGTGTGCTTGGCTGGTCATGGCGGTGCCCGGTAATGGAGGTCAGGTGAAGATAAAGAAAGGCATGCCATAAATAAAATTCATGTTTTTTATAGACTGGATTCCGTATTGGAATAAATGCACGCGCAACCCTTTTTGTAGGAGCGAGCTTGTCTCGCGATCTTTTAAAAGATCAAAAGATCGCGAGGCAAGCTCGCTCCTACAGTTTCGAGGGGTTACAGAGCTTGCAGCGCGTAACGCAGCGAGGCGGGCAGGGTTTCGCCGTGACTCATGCCATCGAAGGTGTGGTAGTCAACGGTGAGTCCTGGCAGGCCGTTCAATTGGCTTTTGAGCGTTTGCATGCGCTGATCCGGTTGCCCGACGCTCGGCCCGCGCGGGTTGCCGGGTTCGGCAGTGCCGCGCATCAACAGCAGGTGCGGTTGATGGCCTTTGAGGCGTTGCTTGAAGCCCGCATCTATATTCACGTCGGTCCACCACAGTGACGGGCTGGCCGCGGCGTAGTGGGCAAACTCGCCCGGCCGGTTGAGCAGGGCGTGCAGCACCAACAGGCCGCCATACGAGTGGCCCCACAAGGTTTGCTGGTGCAGATTGATCGGCGCCTGAGCGGCAATCGCCG
>NZ_WIWK01000166.1:0-9543 GCF_009600165.1 Pseudomonas sp. FSL R10-0399 | reverse complement strand
ACCCACAAAACCCGATCTAACTGAAGAACCTCGATAACCCGTTTACGACGGCTGCGCCGCCGGACGTAGCCTCGCAAGGCTCGTCAACTGCTACGGGATTTGTACCCCTCTCTCTATCCGCCGCAGCTGTTCATTGGCTCGCTCGGCGAACAATTCCAGTAACCCTTCCAGCAGATGCACCGGCGCTTCGTCGGCGCGGGTCAGGGCGTACAGGGTGATCGGTAATGCCGGGCTCAACGGGCGGATGACGGTGCTCGCCGGTGAGGCGCCCAGGGCGGTGAACGGGTCTATCACGGCCAGCCCCGCTCCCGATTCCACCATCGCTCGCGCCAGCGAGTAGGTCTGCACCGCAATGTTGATGCGCGGGGGCGGCTCGATAGTTTTCAGGTAGCTGTCCAAACGCGCAAACAACGGGTCGGCGCTGCTCAGGCCAATCAACGGTGCGTCCGCCAGTTCATGCAGCGCCAGCGGCTCGCCTTCACGGTCCTCGCTCCAATAACCCCGTGGCGCCAACGCGACCAGCACGCTGTGGGCCAACGCCTGGGCCTTGAGCCCCGGGTGGTCGGGCAGTTTCAAGGTCAGCGCTACGTCCAGTTCACGCATCAGCAAGCTTTGCACCAGTTCACGACTGTGTGCGCTCGCCAGTTCGCAGCGGCTGTCGGGGTAGCGGCGCGTCCACTCGCCAATCACTGGCGGCAACAAGGACAACGCCAACGCAGGCGTGCTGCCGATGCGCAAGCGATGCCCCGGTGTGCGCCGCAAGCTTTCGGCCAGACGCTGCACGCCTTGCACGCTCTCGCTGACTTTTTCGACCTCACGCTCCAGCAGCAAGGCCTCGGGGGTGGGCTGCAGTTTGCCGCGCACGCGCAAGAACAACGGAAACCCCAGTTGCATCTCGGCATGCTGCAGGACTTTGCTCACCGCAGGTTGCGAGACATGCAGCAACTGGGCGGCGGCGCTGATGGAGCCGGTCTGGCGAATAGCCTGGAATATTTCGATGTGGCGCAAGCGCATGGCGGCAGTCCATAACCTTTGTTTATGGGTTAAGCATCTTTAATCATTGTTCAGCGCCTGTCACCTGCCCCTAATCTGAAACCCGCACAACAGTGGGTAAGGACTGACATGGCACAGCGTGTTTGCATCATCGGCGGTGGGGTTATCGGGCTGGCAACGGCGTATGCGCTGGTGCGCGAAGGCTTTGACGTGAGTGTGATCGAAGCCCGCCCAACGCTCGGCAGCCAGACCAGCTTTGCCAATGGCGGCCAATTGTCGTACCGCTATGTCGCCCCGCTGGCCGATGCTGGCGTGCCGTTGCAGGCGCTGGGCTGGATGTTGCGCGGCGACTCACCGCTCAAATTGCGCCCGCGCATGGACCCGGCGCAATGGCGCTGGCTGGCCTCGTTTGTGGCCGCGTGCCGGGGGTCGGTCAATCAGCGCAATGGCGCACATTTGCTGCGTTTGGCATTGCTGAGCCAGGCCACGTTGCAGCAATGGCGCGAGGAAGATCATCTGGACGGGTTCCAATGGCGGCGTAACGGCAAGCTGGTGGCTTTTCGCGAATCGTCGCACTTCGCCAAGGCCCGGCAAAACGTTATCCACAGCTCGTTTCAGCAAGCGCTCTCTGCCAGCGAATGCTCGGCCCTGGAGCCGGGTTTGCAAGGCTGCGCATTTGTCGGCGGCATTTACACCCCCGATGAAGAAGTCGGCGATTGTCACGCCTTCTGCCAACAGCTGTTCGCCCGTTTGCAGGCCTCGGGGCGCTGCACATTTTTGCTGGGCAAAACCGTCACCCGTTTGCATCACGAACACGGTGAGGTCAAGGCCGTGCACATGGGCGACGAGGTGCTGCCGGTCGATCAACTGGTGCTCGCAGCGGGGCATAACAGCCCGGCCTTGAGCCTGCCAGGACTGAATCTGCCGTTGTACCCGCTCAAGGGGTACAGCCTCACATTGGCGTTGAGCGACCCCGGCAAAGCCCCCGACGTGAGCATCACCGATTACGACCGCAAGATCGTGTACGCGCGCATTGGCGAACAATTGCGCATTGCCGCGATGGTCGACATCGTCGGTTTTGATGCCTCACTCGACCCCAAGCGCCTCGCGCAAATGCGCCAGCTGGCCCAAAGCACTTTCCCCGAAGCGGGCGATTACCAACACGCCATTGAATGGGCAGGCATGCGTCCGGCCACCCCCAGCGGCGTACCGATTCTGGGCGCCAGCGGCTATCGCAACTTGTGGCTCAACCTGGGCCACGGCGCGCTGGGCTTTACCCTGGCTTGCGGCAGCGGGCGCTTGCTGAGCGAGCTGATTGCACATCGCAAAACCTCCATTGACCTGCAAGGTCTGGCCTTGCACGCCGCCTGACCATTGACCCACACCTTAAGGAAATGCCCGATGACGATTCACCGCATTCACAGCAATGACCGTTTAAGCGCCGCTGCGACCTATGAGGCGCTGGTGTTTCTGTCCGGGCAAGTGCCGACCGGTAGCGAGGACATTACCGCGCAGACCGAAGAGGTCCTGAGCAAGATCGACGCCTTGTTGGCCGAAACCGGCAGCAACAAGGACCACATCCTCAACACCACGATTTACCTGCAAAACATTGAGCGCGACTTCGCGCCCATGAACGCGGTGTGGTCTGCCTGGCTGTCTGCGGGCAAGGCGCCGACGCGCACCACGCTGCAAGCGCAACTGGCCCGACCGCAAGTGCTGGTGGAAATCAGCGTGATTGCTGCCCGTCGCTAATCAGCTTGAAACCGGAGAATAAGAAGATGAAAAAGCTCACCTTGATCAGTTGCACGCTGGGCCTTTTGCTCAGCCACTCACTGCACGCCAGCGAAGCGCCGTTGCAGGGCACGCTCAAAAAAGTCGCTGACTCCGGGAGCATAACCCTCGGTTATCGCGATGCTTCGGTGCCTTTTTCTTACGTAGGCGACAACACAGGCAAGCCGATGGGCTATTCGGTGGAGCTCGCGAACAAAATCGTCGAGCGCATCCAGCAGCAAGTCGGCGGCGCGCCACTGAAGGTCAAATACAACCTGGTGACCTCGCAAACCCGGATCCCGCTGGTGCAAAACGGCACGGTTGATCTGGAGTGCGGCTCAACCGGCGTGACGGCCGAGCGGCAAAAACAGGTGGCGTTCTCGTATGGCTTTATCTACGTCAAAGGCCAGTTGCTGACCGCCAAAAACAGCGGCATCCAGGGCTTTGACGACCTGCGCGACAAGAACGTCGTGACCACGGCGGGCACCACCAATGAGCGCTTTCTCAAGAGCTACAACGCTGACCACAAGATGAACATGAACGTGATCAGTGCCAAAGACCACGGCGAGGCGTTCAAGATGCTCGAAACCGGCCGTGCCGTGGCCTTTTACATGGATGACGCGCTGCTTTACGGCGAACGCGCCAAAGCCCGCGACCCGCACAACTGGGTGGTGGTGGGTCACGAGCAGTCGCGTGAAATCTACAGCTGCATGGTGCGCAAGGACGACCCGCAGTTGCTGGCGGTGGTGAACCAGGCGCTGGCGGATCTGTACCAGTCGGGCGAGATCAACGGCATCTATCAGCGCTGGTTTGAGCAGCCGATTCCACCGAATGGCCTGAACCTGGAATTCCCGATGACCGCGGAACTTAAGCAGATCATCGCCAAGCCAGTGAGCGATCCGGTGGAGTAAACCCCAGGCTTACGACACCCACGGCGACGTGCGGATGATCTCGACGAAGTTCAGTGGCTTGAAGCTTGGGTCGATGTCCACCAGCACGTCGGCGTTAACCGTGCCGAAGGTGGTGTCGGGGCGGTGTTTGAAGCCGTTGGCGAAGGCACAGAGGATGCATTCCTTGAAGCCTTCGCCACGCGGGTGCGCATGCACCACGGCTTCGCGTTGCTCAGTGGGGAACGCCGCATAATCAATGCCCAGCACGTCCATTTCTACGCCCGCCGTCACCAGCGCCACGTTCGGCCGCAGGTGTTGCGGCACGCCCGGCGTGGTGTGCAGGGCAATGGACAACCAGACTTGCTCGACATCATCGTCGCTCAGGCCAAAGGGTTTCATGAAAGCTTTGGCGTTGTTGGCGCTGTCCACTTCAAACCGTTCGTTGTCGCTGCGATGGCCTTCAACCAGGCCCAGATCGTGGAACATCGCCCCCACGTACAAAAGCTCCGGGTCATAGGCCAATTGCTTGCGTTGGCCGCTCAGCGCGCCAAACAAAAACACCCGCCGCGAGTGGTTATAGAGCAGATCGGACTCCACATGACGGATGTATTCGGTCGTTGCTTTTGCCAAGGCGCTGTCCGGAATGACGATGCCTGCGATGGTCTGACTCATGGCGAACTCCTCGATCAAGCGCCGGGGTGGCGCTGTTGAGTTCAGTGTGGACCGCGCCCTCCATGGCAACAATCGTCACGCAGGTGCGATTCGTGCCAATCAGATGGCAATGCCGGCCACGCCTTTTAACAGGCTTGCCACACCGGGCGGCGGCGGTATTTGATGTAACACCCCTCAGACGGCGAACCCAGATGACCTTGAAGATCGCATTGATCGTTTTCCCCGGCGTGCAGGCCCTGGATGTGACCGGGCCCATGGATGTGTTCACCGAGGCCAATGTGTTTCTGCCGCCCGCTCAGCGCTATCAACTGGAGGTGCTGGGCCTTGAGGCAGGCTTGCTGGCCTGCTCCAACGGCTTGTCGATCCAGGCCCATCGGCATTTCACCGAGGCCAGCACCGCCTACGACCTGGTCTTGTGCGCGGGCGGCCCGGCCCTGCCCGATCAGGATTTTGGCCCGGCGTTTTATAGCTGGTTACGCACACTGTGCCGCCGCTCGCGACGCTTTGGTTCGATCTGTAACGGGGCGTTGATGCTCGCTCGCGCAGGCTTGCTGGACGGCCGACACGTGACCACGCACTGGGGCGATGTCGCAGCCCTGGCGCGCGTGTGTCCGAGCGCAAAACTGGAAGCCGATCGCTTGTATGTGCAGGACGACAACTTGTTTACGTCGGCCGGGGTGACGGCCGGGATTGATCTGTCGCTGTATGTGTTGTGCCAGGATCATGGCCCCGAGATCGCACTCAGCGTGGCCAAACGGCTGGTGGTGTTTACCCAGCGTTCGGGCGGACAGTCGCAGTTCAGCCCGTTTCTGACAGCGACCACCCCGGACGATTCGCCGGTGGCGGCGGTGCAACGGTTTGTGCAGGCCAATCTGCGTGCGGATCTGACCATCGGTGAACTGGCGCAAGCGGCCAACATGAGCCCGCGCAACTTCTCTCGGGTATTTGCCCGTGACACCGGTATTACCCCGGCACAATTTGTTGAAGGTGCGCGGGTGGATGCGGCCCGCGCATTACTGGAAAACCCGGCGCTGGCCCTCAAGACCGTAGCCTACGAATGCGGTTTTCGCGATGCGCACCACCTGCGCAGTGTGTTCATGCGCAGGCTGGGCGTCTCGCCGCAGCAGTTTCGGGCGAACTTCGCGGTGATGGCGTAACGAGTATTCCTGTAGGAGCGAGCTTGCCTCGCGATCTTTTGATCTTTAAAAGATCGCGAGGCAAGCTCGCTCCTACAGGTCAATCGTTTAGAAATCACCCCACAGTTGCTGGGCCACGGCCAGCGCGACTACGGGCGCCGTTTCGGTGCGCAGCACACGCGGACCGAGGCGGGCCGGCTGGAAGCCTGCCGTTTGAGCGTGCTCCACTTCGTTATCGGTCAACCCGCCTTCCGGGCCGATCAAAAACGCCAGGCGCTCAGGCTTGGCGTGGCTGGTCAGCGGCGCTGACACCGGGTGCAGCACCAGCTTGAGGTCGGCCTCGGTGGTTTTGATCCAGTCACTGAGCAATACCGGCGGGTGAATCACCGGCACCCGCGAACGGCCACACTGCTCACACGCACTGATCGCCACTTGCCGCCAATGCATAAGGCGTTTGTCAGCACGTTCGTCCTTGAGCCGCACTTCGCAGCGCTCACTCATGATCGGAGTAATTTGCGTCACGCCCAATTCAGTGGCCTTTTGAATCGCCCAGTCCATGCGCTCGCCACGGGACAACCCTTGGCCCAGGTGAATGGCCAACGGCGACTCAACTTGCCCGGCAAAGGTTTCGTCGAGCACCACGCGCACACGTTTTTTGCCGACTTCCAGCAAGCGCCCCAGAAACTCCTGACCCGAGCCGTCGAACACTTGCAGGGCATCGCCCTCGGCCATGCGCAGCACGCGGCCAATGTAATGCGCCTGGGCTTCAGGCAGTTCATGCTCACCGAGGCTCAACGGGGCGTCGATAAAGAAGCGGGACAATCTCATTTAATTTCTCTGAAAAAAAGCCCTCTGTAGGAGCGAGCTTGCCTCGCGATCTTTTGGCTTTAAAAAAAGATCGCGAGACAAGCTCGCTCCTACAGGGGATTAAAATTAACCCGGGTCGCGGAAGTCTGGATGGAAGTTCGCCGGCACGGCCACGCTGATGTCCGTACGCGTCGCGATGTCGATGCCTTCGCTGGCCACTTCAGCCAGAAAATCGATCTGCTCGGGGGTAATCACGTAAGGCGGCAAGAAATACACCACACTGCCTAACGGGCGCAACAACGCACCCCGCTCCAGCGCGTGCTGGAAGACTTTCAGGCCGCGTCGTTCCTGCCACGGGTAAGCCGTTTTGGTGGCTTTGTCCTGGACCATTTCTATCGCCAGCACCATACCTGTCTGACGCACTTCCGAGACATGTTCATGGTCGGCCAGGTGGGCCGTTGCGCTGGCCATGCGCTGGACGAGTGCCTTGTTGTTTTCGATGACGTTGTCGTCTTCAAAAATATCCAGCGTGGCCAACGCCGCCGCACACGCCAGCGGGTTGCCGGTGTAGCTGTGGGAATGGAGGAAGGCGCGCAGGGTCGGGTAGTCGTCGTAGAACGCGCTGTACACCTCATCGGTGGTCAGGCATGCCGCCAGCGGCAAGTAGCCACCGGTCAAGGCTTTGGACAGGCACAGGAAGTCTGGCGTGATGCCGGCCTGTTCACAGGCAAACATTGTCCCGGTACGGCCAAAACCCACGGCGATTTCGTCGAGGATCAGGTGCACGCCATATCGGTCGCAGGCCTCACGCAACAACGTGAGGTACACCGGGTGGTACATGCGCATACCGCCCGCGCCCTGAATCAGCGGCTCGACAATCACCGCCGCAATCGTGGCATGGTGCTCGGCCAGGGTCTGTTCCATGGCCTGAAACATCGTGCGCGAGTGGGCTTCCCAGCTCACGCCTTCAGGGCGCAAGTAGCAATCGGGGCTCGGCACTTTGATCGTGTCGAGCAGCAAAGCCTTGTAGGTTTCGGTGAACAGCGGCACGTCACCCACCGACATCGCGGCCATGGTTTCGCCGTGGTAGCTATTGGTCAGCGTTACGAACCGTTTTTTGTCAGGCTGGCCGCGGTTGAGCCAGTAGTGAAAGCTCATCTTCAGCGAGACTTCGATACACGACGAACCATTGTCAGCATAGAAGCAGCGGGTCAGGCCTTGAGGGGTCATCTTGACCAGGCGCTCGGACAACTCGATCACCGGCTGATGGCTGAACCCCGCGAGAATCACGTGCTCCAGCTGGTCGACCTGGTCCTTGATGCGCTGATTGATACGCGGATTGGCGTGGCCAAACACGTTGACCCACCAGGAACTCACGGCATCCAGATAGCGCTTGCCTTCGAAGTCTTCGAGCCACACGCCTTCACCGCGCTTGATGGGGATCAGCGGCAACTGTTCGTGATCTTTCATTTGGGTGCAGGGGTGCCACAACACGGCAAGATCGCGCTGCATCCATTGATTATTCAGGCCCATTTCCACTCTCCTGGCGCTGGTTCCCGGCGTCTGCGGGCAAACAAGCCTGCAAGCCTATGCAATGCGCAAGCTCGTCACAAGTCATTACGTTTATCCATAGACACGCATATTTACATTCAAGGCACGGCTCGGCATAAAACACCGCACGCGGCTATTGTTAACGTTTGCTTAATGCATGATCCCCAGGCTACAGATCGTATTTATCGATGTTTTGCAGCAAAAAAATGCGCTTTCATTCGATAGGTAAACCATTAGTCTTAACGTCAATTCCCACAGGATGTTGGCAATGCAGCTACGTAACTCGTCTTCTCGCTATGGTGCCGTGAGTATCTTCCTGCACTGGTCAGTCGCGCTGGCCGTGTTTGGGTTGTTCGCATTGGGCTTGTGGATGGTCGGTCTCGACTACTATGACCCTTGGCGTAAAGAAGCGCCGGACCTGCATAAAAGCATCGGTCTGACGCTGTTGGCGGTCATGTTGATCCGTGTTGTCTGGCGGTTCATCAGCCCGCCGCCCCCTGCTTTAGAAACGTATAGCCCTGCAACCCGTATCGGCGCCAAGTTCGGTCACGCTTTTCTGTACCTGAGCTTGTTTGCCCTCATGATTGCGGGATATTTGATCTCGACGGCCGAAGGCGTGGGTATCCCTGTCTTCGGTCTGTTTGAAGTACCGGCACTGATCTCCAGCCTGCCCAATCAGGCTGATGTTGCTGGCGTTGTGCACCTGTGGCTGGCCTGGACCGTGGTGATCTTTGCTGTTCTGCATGGTCTGGCTGCCTTTAAACACCACTTCATTGACCGTGATGCGACCCTAAAACGTATGCTGGGCCGCAAAGCCTGATGCTCAACCTCAATTCAAAAGGAATAGAACGCATGTTGAAAAAGACGCTCGCTGCTCTGGCACTTGGGACTGCTCTGCTGACCGCCGGTCAAGCCATGGCTGCCGACTACACCATCGATAAAGAAGGCCAGCACGCTTTCATCGACTGGAAAATCAGCCACTTGGGCTACAGCTTCGTGCACGGCACGTTCAAGGACTGGAAAGGCACCTTCTCGTGGGATGCGGCCAAGCCTGCCGACAGCAAAATTGACATCACTCTGCAAACCGCCAGCCTGTTCTCCAACCACGCAGAACGTGACAAGCACATCGCCAGCAAAGACTTCCTGGACGTCGCCAAATACCCTGAGGCGACCTTCAAGTCGACCAAAGTGGTACCAACCGGCGACAAGACAGCTGACGTGACCGGCGACCTGACGCTGCATGGCGTGACCAAGCCTGTGACCTTCAAAGCCACATTCAACGGCGAAGGCAAGGATCCATGGGGCGGCGAACGTGCTGGCTTCAACGCTACCACCACGCTGAACCTGAACGACTTCGGCATCAAAGGCCCAGGCCCAACTGCTCAAACGCTGGACCTGGACATCTCGCTGGAAGGCGTGAAGGCCAAGTAATAGCGCTTTTAGATGGCTAAAAAAAACGCCCCGGCTTGCGAGAGCCGGGGCGTTTTTTATGCAGCGTTAACTCAGCGGTTGCGAGTCAACAGTGCAGGCTTCTCGCCGCGAGGGCGGTTCGGCAGTTGATCCAGCTGCTCAGGGGTCAAAAAGCGATCGCTTTTGGACTCTTTGTGCATGATCTTCGGCTGGTTCTCACGTGGGCCTTTAACCGCTGGCTCTTGACGCGCAGTATCACGCGCCGGGCGGTTGTCGCGACGGGCCTGGCCATCACGTGGCGCGCCGTTGCGTGG